>CANGZO010000210.1 GCA_947458305.1 Comamonadaceae bacterium | reverse complement strand
GGTCAACACCTCCAGCGTGCTGGCCCTGATGCTGTGTGCGGTCGTCATGGCCGTGGTGCGCCAGACCCGCTGGCTGGCCAAGGACACCGCGTTTTATGTCCTGTTTGCCTTGGTGACGAGTTTGGCCGTGCCTGCCCTGGGTTTGTTTTTGGTGTTCAGCTGTTTGATCGCACCGGCTTTGTGGGTGGAAAGAGGCCTTGGTCATTGGACCGCCGTGCTGGCGGCCTGGGCCGCCGCCTTGACGGGTTTGCTCTTGTCTTGGTGGCTCGACACCCCCAGCGGCCCCACCATCGCCCTCAGCCTCACGCTGTGGGGCGTGGTCAGTTTGTGGATGGCGCCAAAGCCCCTTCAGCGCCCTGATGCCCCCAAGCCATGACCGCCTGCGCGTAACGGTCGGCCGCACCCCGGCTTTGCGCCACCATCTGCCAACCTTGTTGCTGGGCTTGGGCCAAATCAGCGGGATGCTTCAACCAAACCAACACCTGGTCCAATGCGGCATCCATGTCGGCGACGCGCCGGGCAGCCCCCAAGGCCTCGGCCCCCTCGGCCGCCTGCGCAAAGTTGAAGGTGTGCGGGCCCATGATGACTGGGCACCCGAATGCGGCCGCCTCGATCAGGTTTTGCCCGCCCAAGGGTTTGAAACTGCCGCCCAGCAAAGCCATATCGGCCGACTGAAAGTACACCGGCATCTCGCCCACACTGTCGCCCAAAAAAACCTGTGCCTGCACCTGCGCCTGTGCAACAGCTAAAGGCCAATCTCCGTTGCCAATGGGCAAGGCGCTTCGCCTGAACACCGACATCCCGCGCGACTGCAGTGCCGCATGCACCTCGTCAAAGCGCTGCGGGTGACGTGGCACCAAAAGCCACAGCACGCCCGCATCGCGCAAGGCTTGTTCGCGCTCGGGCTTGGCCGCCAGCGCGTCCAACCACTCGGCTTCTTCGCCCTCGCGTGTGCTGGCCAACATGACCACCGGGCGTGCCCGGCCGCCCAAGCGCCAGTGCGCGCGCCAAGACTGCGCCAGCGCGCGCGCTCGGGGCTGGTCTTGCACATCGAACTTGAGGTTGCCCAACACACCTTCGACCCGCGCGCCCAAAGACCTCAGGCGCTGGGCGTCAGCCTCTGTCTGCGCCCACACTGCCCGCAAACCCCGGTAAGCCGGCCCGGACAACCAAGACACGCGCTGCGCCGAACGCTGCGAGGCAGCGTTCAGTCGCGCATTGACCAAAAACAAAGGCACCCGGGCTTGCAGGCAAGCTTGCACCATGACCGGCCAAACCTCGGTTTCCAATAGCACCCCGAACCGGGGTTGGTGCTGCTGCAAAAACCGCCGGGTGGCCTGCGGTGTGTCCCACGGAAACCAAACCTGCACATCGCCCTCTCGCAACAGGCTTTGGCCTTGCGCCCAACCTGTGGCCGTGCTGTGCGTCAAGACCAAGCGCATGCCCGGCCAGCGCTGGCGCAAGGCGTCAATCAGCAATCCGGCTGCGCGGGTCTCACCCAAAGAGACCGCATGCACCCACACGGCTCCGGGCAACACAGCAGGGGTGTCATAGCGGCCCAAGCGCTGCGGCATTTGGTGCAAATAGCCAGGCTCTTGCTGACCTCGCCGCCGGAGCTTGCGCAACAAAAAAGGCTGCAATGAACGCATCAAGCCAC
This sequence comes from Comamonadaceae bacterium, assembly GCA_947458305.1. Lineage (GTDB taxonomy): Bacteria > Pseudomonadota > Gammaproteobacteria > Burkholderiales > Burkholderiaceae_C > Limnohabitans_A. The sequence continues at coordinate 2,322 of CANGZO010000210.1, read as the reverse complement.
CATAAAGCCACAGCGTGCAGCGCTCTACAAGGCGAAGGGGCATTGAAGAACCAGGCATCTCAGCTCAGGGCTTGGCAAACAGCTGCGCGTAAACGCGGCCAATGCCCTCAGCCTCTTTGGCCAAAGAAAATTGATCCAGCACGCGTTGACGAGCGGCCTGCCCCATGCGCAGGGCTTGCTCGCGGTCAGACAACACCCGCAACACCGCTTGCGCCAGACCGGGGGCATCGCCCGTGTCAACCATCTCGCCCGTCAAGCCCGGGATGCTGAGCTGGTCAAACGCACCCGTGCGCGAACACACCAGCGCGCACTCGGTGGCCGCCGCCTCAAAGGGGGTGAGGCCAAACGGCTCGTAACGTGGGCAAGCCACACACAACAAACAGCGCTGGTACCACAGGTGCACCTGGCCCGCAGGCACTTCGCCCAAAAAGACAATGCGCTCTGACAGACCCGCAGCGGCAATCTTGGCCTTGAGCGCGTCTTGGTAAGCCTGGTGTTTGGGCTGGGCCAAACCGGCAATCACCGCCGTGGCCCCGGGCAGTTGGGGCAAGGCCTCGATCATCGCGTCCACAAAGACATCGCTGCCTTTGTCGGGCCTGACCCGGCCAAACACCCCAATGCCGTACTCGCCTGGCAAACCGGATGCTTTCCAGGCCGTGCGCTTGTCGGGCGGCGGTGAAAACCGCGACATATCAATGCCGTGTGGCACCACCGCCGTGGTGTTGGGCACAAAAGAAGCGGCTAATGGCGTGGTCGAGATGACCGCATCCATTTTGGAAATCAACCAACGTGGAAACGCACCGTGCAAATGCTGTGCGGCCGAGGTGAACACCAGTTTGATGGGCAAGCGCAGCACATCACGCGCAAAAATCGCCGCCATCATTTCCGGGTCGCGGCGCACATGCCAGATGCGAAACGCACGGCCCTCGGGCGGCTTGCGCGACAGGCGAATGGCCTCGCGCAAACCCATGCCGTCGATGCCGTTGGACATGCGCGTGCCGCAAAAGCCTAAGCGCCACTGCAGTGCCTGCAAGGGCACCAGCGCATTGATGGTGGCCGACACCCCGGTGTAACGCTCTTTGAGGTTGAAGACGATGACCTCTGGATCGGAGCTGAGCACGGCGTTGGCGGGATTCATGGCGGCCTTTCGCTGCAAGCGTTCAATGCGCAGAGGCTTGAATCTGCGCATCGGGCTTGACCGATCGCAGCAGCGCCAACATGTCGGCCTCGATGCGATGCAAAGCGGCTTCGGTCTGCCCTTCAAAACGAAGCACCAGCACAGGCGTGGTGTTGGACGCGCGGATCAGCCCAAAACCATCGGGCCAATCTACGCGCAAGCCGTCGATGTCGCACACCTGGGCCGGCGCACTGAAGACGCTGGCGGCCCGGGCTTGCAAAGCGCGGGTCACGCTGTGCGGCTCGCCTTCTGCACAGGCCACGTTCAACTCGGGCGTGCTGAAGCTGGTGGGCAAGGCGTTGAGCACCGTGTTGGCATCAGGTGCTTTGCTGACAATTTCGAGCAAACGGCAACCGGCGTAAGTGCCGTCGTCAAAGCCGTACCAACGCTCTTTGAAAAAGATGTGGCCGCTCATCTCGCCGCCCAAGGGCGCTTGGCCGCCTGCCGCCTCGATGGCGCGCATCTGGGCCTTGATGAGCGAATGTCCGGTTTTGTACATCAGGGCTTTGCCGCCAGCCGCTTCAATGGCCGGAGCCAGGCGCTGCGAGCACTTCACGTCAAACAAGATGGTGCCGCCGGGCACGCGGCTGAGCACGTCTTGCGCAAACAGCTGCATCTGGCGGTCGGGGTAAATGTTGTTGCCGTCTTTGGTGACGATGCCCAGACGGTCGCCGTCGCCATCAAAGGCCAGGCCCAACTCGGCGCCGCTGGTTTTCAGGGCCTTGATCAGATCTTGCAGGTTTTCTGGCTTGCTCGGGTCGGGGTGGTGGTTCGGGAAATTGCCGTCCACTTCGCTGAACAGCTCGATCACCTCACAGCCCAAGGCGCGGAAGATGCCTGGCGCCGAAGCACCTGCGATGCCGTTGCCCGAATCGATCACGATCTTCATCGGGCGCGCCAACCGAATATCGCCCACGATGCGCTGGGTGTAGTCGCTCAGCACGTCTTGGTGCGTCACACCCCCGCCGCCCTGCAGCTGCCAAGTTTCGGATTCCATCATTTGGCGCAGCAGCTGAATTTCGTCGCCATAAATGGCACGACCGCCCAGCACCATCTTGAAGCCGTTGTAGTCCTTGGGGTTGTGGCTGCCCGTGACCTGGATGCCGCTTTGGCACAAGGTGCTGGCCGCAAAGTACAGCATGGGC
>CANGZO010000209.1 GCA_947458305.1 Comamonadaceae bacterium | reverse complement strand
GTTTGCACTTCGCTCACACTGAGCAACTCGGACAGCAGCAAGGGCGTGCTGCCAGAGCTGTACAAGGCATAAACCGGCACGCCACTGCGGCCCAGTGCGGTCAGCGCTTGGGTGATGGCCGGGTCGCGACGCGTCCAGTCGGCACGCATCAGCACCACTTGGCGTTGTGCAAAGTCGGCCAACACCTGCGCATCGGCCAGCGTGGTTTTCTTGTTGTATTGGCAGGTCACGCACCAAGCGGCGGTGAAGTCCACAAACACCGGACGGCCTGCGGCCAGATGGGCTTGCACAGCGGCTTCAGACCACGGCTGCCATGTTGAGGCATGGACTGGGCTGGCCCCTGCAGATTGGCCTGTACCGGTCGTGCTGGCGCTGGCGACTGGTTCTGCCGGTGCTTCGCGCAAAGCCTGCGGCAACCAACTGCTGCCCAGCCACAGCAAAGTGATCAAGGCCAAACCGCTCAAGACCCAGCGGGTGCGACCGCGCAATCCCAGTGCCCACACCAACCAAGCCACTGTGAGCAACAAGGCCAGCAAGCCGCTGGCGCCGTCGACGCCAGTTTGTTGGCCCAGCACCCACAGCAACCAAACCACGGTGGCAAACATCGGGAATGCCATGGCTTGGCGGAAAGTCACCATCCAGGCCCCGGGGCGCGGCAGGGCGCGGGCGATGCCCGGCCACCAGCTGGCCGCCACATAGGGCAAAGCCATGCCCACCCCCATGGCGGCAAAGACCAGCAGCGCTTGCCACACGGGCAGCGCAATCGCCAAGCCCAAGGATGCCCCCATGAAGGGCGCGGTGCAGGGCGAGGCCACGGCCACGGCCAGCACGCCAGACAAACCGGCGTTCACCGTCGGGTGGCGGCTTTGCAGTGTGGCCAGGCTGCTGGGCAGCATCTGCCCAAACTCAAACACACCGGCCAGGTTCAGGCCCAACAGGGTGAACAAGAGCGCCAGGCCTGCCACCACCGGCGGCGACTGCAGTTGAAAGCCCCAGCCCAATTGCTCGCCCGCAGCCCGCAAGGCCAGCATCAGGCCACCCAGCAGCATGAACGACAGCACCACACCCAGGGTGTAGGCCAAGCCCGCTGCACGGTGTTGGGTCTGAGAGGTGTGGCCTTGAGCAAAGCCCAGAACTTTGATGGCCAGGATGGGGAACACGCAGGGCATGAGGTTGAGCAACAAGCCGCCTGCCAGTGCGCCCAAAATGGCCAGGGTCAAGCCCAATGCGGTGGTGCTGGATGCCGCTGGCTTTTCTGCAAGTCGAGCATTCTCGGCCAGCGCCTTGGCAAGGGCCGGTGAAATCTCGGCAGGGGCGGCTTGTGTCAGTGCAGGCCAAGTGCCTTGCACCGGCGTTTCCAGCTCAAAAGCCGGTGCTTTGGGGGACGACTCCGGCCCCACGGCGAGCACCCAGCGCATGCTGCGGGGGCTGTCGCCACGCTCTTCAGACACTGGGATGTCGGCGTTCCAGACCGCGCCTTGCCAGTTCTGTGTCCAGTCCTTGCCTTGTACGGCGGCGTTGTGCACCACGTTGGGCGTGACCGGGAAAGCGCTGAGTGTCTGGCCGCGCCAGCTGTCTGGCAGGCCTGTGACCTGAAGGTTCAGCCGTTTGCCGTCGGCCGATAAAGTGGTTTGTGCGCCGCTGCTCCCCGGTTTATTGGCTTGCGGCTGCGCCATCTTTTGAGGACTCAGTGCGCGCGCTTTTTCAAACAAGGCCGCATGTGGCGTTTGTGCTGCGGCAGAGGCCAAACTCAAGACGAATTGCCCTTCTTGTGGGATGCATTCTTTGCGGCAAACCAGCCAATCGGCTTGCAGCTGCACGGTCAAGGGGGCGTTGGCCGGAAATTTGAAGTCTGCCGACACCGTGATCGGAACGGTCAACAGCAAACGGCCTTCGTAGCCATAGTTGGCCAGGGTGCCCATCGGGAATTTTTGGGGCAAGGGCCAGGCGATGTCACCCGCTTGCAAACCTGCAGGCAGTTGCCATTGCAGGCGCGTGGGCAAACCCGAATCGCCGGGGTTTTGCCAATAGGTGTGCCAATCGGGCTGGTGCTCGATCTGCAGCCCCAGCCAAAACGTCTGGCCAGCTTGGATGCCCTGGGGAGCGTGCACCAGCAATTCGGCCCGAACTTGTTCGGTGCTGACCACGTGACGGCCAGCTGAGAGCAAAACGCTGTGGGCTGCTGGGGTGCTCGACGTGCTCGATGAACCCGAGTTGGCGGCCTTGGAAGAAAACAAGGCGCCACCTTGCGCCCCGCTGGGCAGGGGCCATGCCAACAGGAGGCCGATGCAGACAAAGGCCCCTAAAAAAGTCCAGACCTGCAGGCGGGTCCAGCCACGAGACATCACGGAAACTTTCACACCAATCCTTCTTTTGCGCCGCACAAGGCAGGCATGGCTCTCTGGGAGAGGCACTGTACACGCCCCGGCTCCATTAAGATCCTTAACATGCAAAACCCTTCACGTCTTTGGGCCAACTGGACCACCACCGATTTTCAGGCTTTGGCACGCGATCGGGCCATCGCTGTCTTGCCCGTGGCCGCCACCGAGCAGCATGGGCCTCACCTGCCATTGTCGGTGGACACCGATTTGGTCAATGGCGTGGTGCAGGCCTGTTGGCCTCATTTGCCCGCAGATCTGCCTGCCTTGTTTTTGCCCACTCAAACGGTGGGCTTGAGCCCCGAGCATGCGCGTTTTGCAGGCACCTTGACGCTCAAGGCCGAGACCGTGATCCGTTTGTGGACCGACATCGGCGAGTCGGTCGCCGCCAGCGGCGTGAAAAAACTGGTGCTGCTCAACGCCCATGGCGGTCAAGTGAGTGTGATGGACATCGTGGCGCGCGACTTGCGCGCCCGGTTGGGCATGCTGGTGTACAGCGTGAGTTGGTTCAATTTGCCCTTGCGCGATGCACAAGGCGGCGATGTCAACGCGCTCTTCAGCGCTGAGGAGCACCGCTTTGGCGTGCACGCTGGGGACACCGAAACCTCGATGATGCTGGCGCTGCGCCCAGGTACGGTGCGCATGGACCAAGCGCAAAACTTCCGATCCACCGCGCAAGACCGCGCCGAGCGTTTTGAGATTTTGGGCAATGGCAAAAGCGCCAAGCTGGGCTGGCAAATGCAGGACTACAACCCGCAAGGGGCCGCCGGCAATGCGGCTGCGGCCACGCCACTCAAGGGCCAAGCGCTGCTGGACGCCTCAGGCCGCGCTTTGGCGCAGTTGTTGACCGAAATCGACCAACTGCCGCCAACCACCTTGCGCGATCAGATGGGCTGAGCCTTGTTGGGGGGGCTGAGTCGGCTTGCTTGGCGGGGTTGAATCCGGTGCAGGGTTTCAAAAAGTTGGCAACACCAATTGGCAGTCATCTGGGCTGACGCTGCGCGGGTGCTCGCGTGTGGCGTCGATGCACCCGCCTTCGGCATAAACCCCTTGGGGGTCGCGCATGCGCACCATGCGCTCCAGCACCTGCTGGCGGGCTTGGGGGTCGCGTTCTGTTTGGGCCACATGTTGTTCAACCACCGACTCGTCCATGACCAATTGGCCCTGGCTGTCCACCCTGGCGCCGTGCCGCCAGTGGAAAATTTCAATCGCTTTTGACTCCAGGGTAAACGGCCGATCGCGCTGCCAAAAGTTGCTGAAGAGGCCACCCCCCATGTAGATCACCCAAGAGCCTTCGTAGCCCTCGATGTCGGACGAGCGTTCGTCGGGGTTGCGAAACCACAGCCGATCGCCAGGCACATAAAACCGGCTGGGCAAGGGCGCGGCCATGCTGCCGTATTCGATCAAAAAAACATCGTGGAATTGCCCTGACCGAACCGCGTGCCGTTCGTTGAGTTGCTGCAAATCGGCCAGCAAAGCGGGGTGGTGGGCCGCCAATTCTTGGGCGATGCCCAAAAGAATCACGTATTCGGTGGCGCGGTAGCAAGAAAAATCGTACAGCTTGCCAGTGGCTTCGGGCTGGGTGGCGGCCACCAAGGCGGCGATC
>CANGZO010000208.1 GCA_947458305.1 Comamonadaceae bacterium | reverse complement strand
TACACAGGGCTGGCGCAATCGGTGGACCAATCGCTGCGCAGCAGTTTGAGCCAAAGCCTGCAACTGGCCAGCGACGGCATTCGCCCCGTGGTTCAAGCCACCATGACCCAGCTGACCGAACAAGCCCAGGCCATGAACGAACGCCTGCTGCTCAACACCCAGCAGCAATTGGGCGAACTGCAGACACACATGGCCGCCACAGCCAGCACCGTGGCACAGACCAGCGCAGAGACACTGACCCGTCATGAGAAAGCCAGCAGCCACATGACCGAGCGTGTCGGCCAGACGCTGGACGCGTTCAGCCAAAATTTCGAGCGCAGTGCGAAGGCCCTGGTCGACCAGGTCAGCGCCGCGCAAACCGCACAACAAGCCCTGCAAAGCAGCGCTGACCAGCAGCGTCTGCAAGCCTGGCAAGCCTCACTGACGCAGATGGCAGCCACACTGCACAGAGATTGGCAAACTACAGGTGCTCAGACCTTGGCGCAACAGCAAACCATTTGCGACACCCTGAGCCGAACAGCGCAGGACATCACCACGCACACCCAAACCCAGGCCACCCAGACCTTGGCGGAAATCACACGGCTGATGGCCAGCAGCGAAGCGCTGATGCGTGAACGCATCGTCACAGAGGCGCAGTGGACCGCAGGACACCAGCAACGTGCCGAAGAACTGGTCGCCGTGCTGCGCCAAGAGCTGTCGGCCCTGAGGGACGCAGAAGATTCACGCGGTCAGACCGCAGTGGCTCGCCTGACCGAGCTGCAAAGCGCGGTAACCACCCATCTGACCACGCTGGGCACAGCGCTGGAAGACCCCATCACTCGCTTGATCGAAACCGCATCAGAAGCACCCAAAGCCGCTGCTGAAGTCATTGGCCAGTTGCGCCAAGAAATCTCGGTCAGCGTGAGCCGTGACAACGCGCTGCTGGAAGAGCGCACCCGCATTCTGGCCACGCTCAGCACCTTGCTGGACGCGATCAACCATGCATCGACCGAGCAGCGCGGTGTGATCGACGCGCTGGTGACCTCAAGCCAGGCCACGCTGGACGAAGCCAGCGGCAAATTCCAAGACCATGTGACGGCCGAGACCGACAAGCTGGGCAGCATTGCCGCACAGGTCACCGCCAGCGCGGTGGATGTGGCGAGCCTGGGTGAAACCTTTGGCTTTGCGGTGCGCTCGTTCAGCGAGACCAACGACCAACTCATGACCCATTTGCAGCGCATCGAGACCGCGATGAACAAGTCGATGACGCGCAGCGACGAGCAACTGGCCTATTACGTGGCGCAGGCCCGTGAAATTGTGGACTTGAGCATTGGCAGCCAAAAAGACGTGCTTGAAGCGCTGCAGCGGCGCACCGACTTGGCCGTCCAAGGGGCCGTTTGATGCTGGAAAACGACGCCGACGTCGACTCCACGTCCCCCACCTGGATGTCGTTTGCAGACCTGATGACGGGTCTGCTGGGCGCCTTTGTCTTGCTGCTGGTTGGCGTGATGGCCGCGCAGCTGGACATGGCCTCCAAATTGGAAGACGAGGTGCAAAAACGCCAAGTGGAAGAACAAAAACGACTGTCGCTGGAACAGGCTCTGGCCATTCCTTTGGCCAGCGGACGCATCACCTTGAACAACGGGCGCATCGGCATCAGCGGCAAACTGTTGTTCGAACTCAACTCGGACAAGCTCGAACCCGAAGGCAGGCAGCTGCTCAAAAGTTTGGTCGTGCCGCTGCGCAGTTATCTGCAGTCACGCGATGAGATCTTGATGGTCAGTGGCTTCACCGATGACAAAGCCATCGGCCAACGCAACCGCCAGTTTGAGGACAACTGGGAGCTTTCAGCCCAACGCGCCCTCACAGTGACCCGAACTTTGATCGAAGAAGGCATGCCTTCCTCGGCCCTGTTCGCTGCTGCATTTGGCCAAGAGCAACCGCTGGTGGCCAACACCAACGACCAGGCTCGGGCGCAAAACCGACGGGTCGAGATGGCACCGGTCCCCAAAGCAGCCAAGGCCGCGCAAGCGGTGTCAGCGTCGCAATGACCAACGCCACATCGCCTCGGCCTGCGCTCGCCGCCTTTGATCCGGTGGGCTGGCATTACATCGAACAGCTGTCGCAACGCACCAGCGAGGCCACGGGCCTGACGCGCGATTTGCTGCAGGCGAAATTGGAACAAGCTTTGTCAGAGTTGACTGCGCGTTTTGACGCTGCCCAGTTGAGCGGCCTGCCTGCAGCAGAACCCACAGCAGCTTTGCCCTCGCCTTTGGCGCAGCTGCTCCAAGAGATGACGCGTGCAACCGGTGAAGCGCAGCCGATCAAACCCAACGCTTGGCGCGCAGAAAGCCCCCGCATTCAACAGTTTCGCAAGCAGCTGGGACAAATCAGTGTGCAAAAACAGGTGTCCCATGCCATGGCCCAAGCCCCGCAAAATGCCGGCCCGATCAATTCACACATGTTGGTGTTGCGTTCATTGGGCCTGATGCGCGAGGCATCGCCAGACTACCTGGGCAGATTCATGGTCTACCTGGACACACTGCTGTGTTTGGACGCCCCCAACGCCAGCAAGCCACACACTCCCAAAAAACGAACAGCCACACGCTCAGAACCATAGGGGCAACGGCCCCAAGGGATCCATGCGTTTGGTTTTGCCTCAAGGGCAGAATCAGAGCCCGAGCTGAACCAGTGCGGCTTGCAAGCCTGCCAAGCCACCCACGCGCTGGTCGTTGATGAAGATTTGGGGCATTTGGCGAACCGAGGGACCGCATTTTTCAAAGAAAGCCATGCGCTCGGCTTCGCCGTCGATCTTGATTTCTTCAAAAGCCAATGACTTGGTTTTGAGCACCATCTTGGCGGAATCGCATTGGGGGCATGCGGACTTGGAGTAGACGACGATTTTGAGTTCCATGCCTGAAATTCTAGCGAAAGATGTTCACCATTCAATGCAAAGGTGGCCGCCGGGCACAGGGGCCTCTCTTGGCCACTGATCTACGCTGTGGATCACCACAGGCAAAGGCAAGGCGCCCTGGTCTACCAAAAACTTCACTGCCCGAATGACCCCCGCATGCGTGACCCACACGACTTCACTGTAGGGTGATACCCGGAGGTCGTTCAGGGCGTCGGCCACTCGGTTGATCACTTGCTGGGTGCTCTCGGCGCCTCCAAAACGGTGATGGGCAAAATCAGCCATCCAGTCGTCATAAGCGCTGCGGGGGATGGCGTCCCAAGGCTTGAGCTCCCAGAGGCCAAAGTCCATTTCATTCAGGCGCGCATCGACGATAGGCGCGCCAAGGTCGGGCCGCAGTTGTTGCAGTACTTGGGCCAGCGCCTGGGCCCTGCCCAAAGCCGACACCCAAACCGGCGCGCCCACCGGCACAAGCACGGCTGCTGCTTGGGCGGCCTCCTGAGTCAGTTCGGCGTGGGCTGGGACATCGCTAGCGCCATAGCAAAGCCCTTCAACCAGGTCAACCTGCGCATGGCGCAACAGCCAGAGCTTCATTGCGCCAGTGCCAGCGCCAGGAAAAAGCACACCTCGCTCACCTGCTGTGTGGCACCCAGGCCATCACCGGTGAAACCCTGCAAACGGCGGTGCAGCAGTCGCCACATCCAGCCCATGCCCACCATCGCACCCAGCACCGCAAGCAGCCACGGTGCGCCTGGGAGCAGCCACCACACCAATGCCATGGCCAGAGCCCACCAGAGCACACCGGCCAGCAAACCCAGCATGGTGATACTTTCAGCCAGCGGCTTGGACTTGGACTGCGGCGTGTCCCCCACATGGGCCAGCGTACGGATGACAAACAGCGGCATCAGCCGTGAGGTGACGTGCGAAGCAAACAGCGCCACCGCTGCCAGCCAAGCGCCGCCGGCCTGTGCCAGCAGCACCAACAAAGCCACCTTGGTGGCCACCGCCAGCACCAGAGCCAGCGCGCCGTAGGTGCCGACACGCGAGTCTTTCATGATGTCGAGCGCGCGCTCGCGGTTCATCGAGCCGCCTAAGCCATCCACC
>CANGZO010000207.1 GCA_947458305.1 Comamonadaceae bacterium | reverse complement strand
GGCCGCATATTCTGTGTTGATGCCTTTGAGGTTGAGCGCAATGCGCAGGCGGTGCGAGGTGCCGCTTCGGAAAAAACTGTAGAGCTTCATGGGTTTACGCCGCAGCGCCAATGGTCAATGAAAGTTCGGCCACGCCTTCAACGCGGCCAGTGATTGTGTCACCGGTCACCACCGCGCCCACGCCTTCGGGGGTGCCGGTGTAGATCAGGTCGCCGGGTTGCAGGTGGTAATAGGTGGACAGGTCGGCAATGATTTCACGGATGTTCCAGATCAGCTTGTCCACGTTGGACGACTGTTTGGTTTGGCCATTCACTTCCAAAGCAATCGCGCCGTTCTCGATCACCACGCCGGGCATGGGCACGATCTCGGAGCAGACCGAACCTTGCTCGATGTCCTTGCCCGTGTCCCAAGGGCGGCCTTTGTCGCGCGCCACCAGCTGCAGGTCGCGGCGCGTCATGTCCAGGCCTGCGCCGTAGCCATAGACCAGCTCATGCGCGTTGGCTTCGCTCACGCGAAAACCTGCTTTGCCAATGGCCAACACCAGTTCCATCTCAAAGTGGTAGTTGTTGGTGCGGGGTGGGTAATCAACGGTTGCGCCACTTTCGACCAAGGTCTGGGGCGACTTGGTGAAGTAGAACGCCTGCTCGACGCTCTTGTCGACGGGGCGGCCCATCTCGACGGCATGTGCATGGTAGTTGCGGCCCACGCAAAAAATGCGGTTGACGGGGAAGCGCTCGGTTTTGCCACGGATCGGCAGGGATTGAACGGCGGGTGGCGTGAAGAGGTAAGAAGTCATGGGTTCCATTGAAAGAAAAATCAACCGCGGTTTTCGTAAACACCCAGCTTGCGGTGCAAGGGTGATTCGTCGGCGATAAAGATGAAGGCGGGCTTGTCCGCTTGCAGGTTGGTCAGCGTCACAGCTTCGTAACCCGGCGCGCAGCAGGTGTCGGCCTCAAGCAGGGTGAAGGTGCTGGCCACGATCTGTGCTTGAACAGCGCCTTCGATGACGTGAAAAACTTGCGCGGGTGAGCGGGCGGGCAAGCGCAGGGTCTGGCCGGGGCGCAGCATCAGGGCGTAAAAGCCCAAGATGTTTTCAGCGTCGCCACCCGTTTCGGGGTTGGTGTAGGTGACTTGTACCTGCTCCAAATTGGCGTCGTCTGAAGCCAGCGATTCGAGCGCGGCCTTGGCGTCTTTCCAGGCGTAGCGCAGCATGGGGTAGGCCTTTTGGCTGCGCTCAAACACATGCGAGGGAACGACGCCGCCACGGGCGTATTGCTTGTCGCCTTGGCCGGGCACCACGGTCTGGCGGTTGCCGTTGATGTGGTAGCTGGCCTCCATGTAATAGACCAAGGGCAAGTCCAGCACATCGAGCCAGATCACGGGCTCGGTGCCGTCGTGGCCGTGTTCGTGCCACAGGCCCGTGGGGGTCAAGATCAAGTCGCCCCGGCTCATGGGGCATTTCGCGCCATCCACCGTGGTCCAGGCGCCTTCGCCTTCCACCACCATGCGCACCGCATTGGGCGTGTGGCGGTGGCTGGGGGCCCATTCGCCGGGCATGAGCAGTTGCATGCCCAAATACATGGCGGCTGAGGCCTGCATTTTGTCGAGGCCGTGGCCGGGGTTGGCCAGCACCAGCACGCGGCGCTCGGCTTTTTCAATCGGGGTCAACTCGCCCGCTTTGAGCAGCAGGGGCTTGATGTCTTGGTAAGCCCAGCAGGTGGGCTGGGTTTGGCGCGTGGGCACTTTGGGGGGCAGCACGCCGCGCAGGCTGGGCCACAGGGGCACCAGGTTCACGTTGCGCAGGTCCTGCACATAGTCTGCGGGCAGGTCTTCGATTCGGCCGAGGTCGTTCATCAGTGTGTCTCCGTTTTATTCAGTTGTGCTGTGCGGCGTCGAGGCAGTTGCCCACGTTCCAGCCATACAGCCATGCCATCGCATCATAAAAGCGCTCGGGGCTGCGGCCGCGCCACAGGTCGTTGCGCACCAGGCGCTCCACGCCTTTGGCGTGGTAGATGCGGCCCATCTCGCGGCTGGAGAGCACGATGCGGGCGGTGCGGGCCACGCGGGCGCGTTGGTACATGTCCAGTGCTTTTGGCCAGTCGTTGCTGTGCACGCGCAGCGCTTCGCCCAAAGTCACGGCGTCTTCCATGGCCATGCAAGCGCCTTGCGCCATGTACTGCGTGGTGGGGTGGGCGGCGTCGCCCAGCAAGGTCACGCGGCCATACGTCCACTGGCCAATCGGCTCGCGGTCGGCGGTGGCCCAGCGTTTCCATGTCTTGGGCAGGTCAATCAATTGGCGCGCTTTGGGGCAAATGCCCTGGAAGTAGCTTTGCACTTCTTCTTTGCTGCCGTCTTTGACGCCCCATTCTTCTTGCTCGCGGCTGTGAAAGGTCACCACCACGTTGTACTGCTCACCGCCGCGCAGGGGGTAGTGCACCAAATGGCAGTTAGGCCCCACCCAAATGGCGGCGGCGTTCCATTGCAAATCTTCAGGAAAGTCTTTTTTCTCGACCACGGCGCGGTACACCACATGGCCTGTGACGCGGGCTGGATCGCCCACAAACTGCTCGCGCACCACCGACTTGACGCCATCGGCCCCGATCAGGGCGCAGCCTTGGAAGGCCTTGCCGTTTTGGTCCCACACGGTCACGCTGCGGTTGTCTTGCTCGATGCGCACCACCCGGGTGCTGGTGTGGAACTGCACTTGCCCGGTTTCTTGCGCCGCTTCCAGCAAGGACAAATGCACGTCGGCGCGGTGGATCACGGCATAGGGGTTGCCAAAACGCTGGCGAAACTTTTCGTCGGTGGGGATCTTGCCGACTTGGTACTCGTCGAGGGCGTCGTGCATCACCATGAAGTCGGTGTAGACGGCACGGCCACGGGCTTTGTCGCCAACGCCCAAAGCGTCAAATGCATGAAAACCGTTGGGGCCAATTTGGATGCCCGCGCCGATCTCACCAATCTCGGGGGCTTGCTCCAGCACGGTGACTTGAAAGCCTTGACGCACCAGGGAGAGGGCGGCTGCCAGGCCGCCAATGCCACCGCCTGCGACGATGACGGGAAGTTGAGTGGGCGCAGTGCTCATGGGAACTCCAGCATATGAAGTTGAAAAGTGACCAGATTATATGCATGCATATTAATTGTGCAAAATCTTGTGCGTCTGCTTGTTGTCGAGTGAAAACCCTAGGGTGAATGGGACAGGTCGCCGGCAGTCAAAGCGACTAGAATTAGCCGACCGCCCGGTTGGTTAATTCAAACAGACCGGGTTTGAACTTCTCAGAAAGCGTTGACCCATGTCCCAAGTCCTGCAAAGTTTCATCGGTGGCCAGTGGATTGGCCAGCAAGGCGCGCAAGCCCTGCGCAGTGCCCTCAATGGCCAGATCGTGTACCAAACCCATGCCGAGTCCATCGACTTTGGCGACGCGGTGCATCACGCCCGCTCCGTGGGCCTGCCCAATTTGCTGAAACTTGACTTTCAAGAACGCGCCCAGCGCCTCAAGGCCCTGGCCAAGTACCTGGGTGAGCACAAAGAGCAGCTGTACGCCATCTCGGCCCACACCGGTGCCACACGGGCCGACAGCTGGGTGGACATCGAAGGCGGTGCGGGCACTTTGTTTGCCTATTCGGGCATGGGCAGCAACGAGCTGCCCAGCGGCAACCTGATCCACGAGGGCCCGGCTTTTCCGCTGGGCAAAAAAGGCGGCTTTGCGGGCACGCACATTCTGGTGCCACGCGGCGGCATCGCGGTGCACATCAACGCCTTCAACTTCCCCATCTGGGGCCTTTTGGAAAAGTTCGCGCCCAGCTTTTTGGCAGGCATGCCTTGCATCGGCAAACCGGCCTCGTCCACCAGCTACCTGACCGAAGCCATGGTGCGCTTGGTGGAGCAGTCGGGCATCTTGCCTGCGGGTGCTTTGCAGCTGGTGATTGGCTCGACCGGTGACCTGCTCGACCGCCTGAACGGCCAAGACGTGGTGACGTTTACCGGCTCGGC
>CANGZO010000206.1 GCA_947458305.1 Comamonadaceae bacterium | reverse complement strand
TGGACAGGGCGGCTTCGGCGGCTTCTTCGGCTTCTTCTTCGGTCGAGCCGGTGGGCGCGTTGTCGGTGATGATCAGGCTTTCGGCGTCGGGCGTTTGCTCGTACACCGCCACACCCAAGTCGTTCAGAGTGGCGATCACCACTTCCAGGGTTTCGGCATCGACCAACTTGTCGGGCAAGTGGTCGCTGATCTCGCCATTGGTCAGGTAGCCGCGGGTCTTGCCCAGCTTGATCAGGGCTTTGAGGCGATCGCGGCGCTGCTTCATCTCGGCTTCGGTCAGGACGGTTTCGTCCAGGCCAAATTCTTTCATCAAGGCGCGCTCTTTGGCCTTGCTGATCTTCATGCGCAGGGGCTTGACCTTTTCGCCGGTCTCCGACACGTTGTCGGCGACCGGTTCGCCTTGCAGGTCGTCTTCGAGGGCGGCCAGTTCCAACTCTTCTTCAAGGCTGGGCTCGGCGATGCTGCCTTTCTTTTTGGGGCCGCGTTTGGCGCCCGTCGTCACTTTGACCGGAGCGGCTTTTTTGGCAACGGGTTTTTTCTCTTCCGCTGGTGCGGCGGCTTTGGCCGCTTTGGCTGGTTTTTTCACTTCTGCTGCGGGCGCTGCCGCTTTGACTTTGGCGGCAGGTTTTTTTTCGATGGCTTCAGATTTCTTGGCGGGCACGGAGGCGGCTTTCTTCACAGGCTTGACAGGAGTCGCAGGGCTGGCCGTTGTTTTGAGCTTGCTGGGGATCGCTTTGGCTGCCGGTTTTGCTGCGGGTTTTGCAGCAACCTTGGCAGGTGCTTTGGCCGGGCTCACCACGGGGGCGGGCTTTTTGGCCGGAGCTTTGGCGATCACTTTGCTGGCGGCTTTGGGCACAGCGGCGGGCGCAGGTGCTTTTTTGGAAGCGGGGGCTTTGACAACGGTTTTGGATTTGGCAGCGGCCTGGGCAGGCTTCTTCGACTTTTGAGCAGGCATGAATGAACACCTCAGAACATCAAAACAGACAAGGAAACGGACACAGTCTGCGCCAAATACATCCCGGCGCGGGCGTGGGTTTAAGACACAGATCCAACGCTATATGGGCGATGAATCTGCAATGGCAAGATGGAGGGCGAACATTTGGTGTGCAGTCCTTGCGGAACGGTGACCGGCCCACATGGGGGCGCCCGCTTTGATGGCGTTGGTCTAGCCGGAGGTGCTGCTGTCGCTCTTGCCGAAAAAAATGGATTATACCCAAAGACAGGTGGACAGCCCTGGATAACGGGCAGTTTTCAGGTCCGTGGCTTCAGCCCCGACATGAAAGTCAGCGTTCAGCGCGCAGGCCGAATGGCGGTTTTGGGGCGAAAGGCTTGGCAGACCTCGCCCTTGGTTTCCATGTAGGGCCCGCCAATCAAGTCCACACAGTAGGGCACGGCTGCAAAGATGCCATGCACCACGGCTTTGCCCTCGGCATCTTTCAAGCCTTCGAGCGTTTCGGCAATCGATTTGGGCTGGCCGGGCAGGTTGATGATCAGGCTTTGGCCCCGTATCACGGCCACTTGGCGAGAAAGAATGGCGGTGGGTACAAACTTCAGGCTGATTTGGCGCATCTGTTCGCCAAAGCCGGGCATTTCCTTGTCGGCCACAGCCAGCGTGGCTTCGGGGGTCACGTCGCGCAGGGCAGGGCCCGTGCCGCCCGTGGTCAGCACCAGGCTGCAACCCGCATCGACCAATTCGATCAGGGTGGCGCTGATGCGGTCCTTTTCGTCGGGAATCAGGCGCGGCTCGAAGGTGATCGGGTTGTGCAGCGCACGGGTCAACCAGTCTTGCAGTGCAGGCAGGCCTTTGTCTTCGTACACGCCGGTGCTGGCGCGGTCGCTGATGGACACGATGCCAATCTTGACCGGGTCAAAAGGGATCGTGGCGTTGGGTTCACTCATCTTCGGCTTCCTTGTCGGGGGTCTCATCGCTCTGGCCGCCCGTGAGCACACTGCGCACCAGTTTGAACAGCTCGCGGTAAGCGCGGCCTTGGCGCGGGGCCAGGCCTTGCGAGACGGCCGCGTTGGTCAGGGGCACCGCGTCCTTGCGGGCTTGGCGCACCAAGGCACGCAGCTGTTGGATGTCGGTTTGGGGGTGGTGTTCGATCCATTCGCCCACGGCCGCGTCGTCGGCGATCAGGCGGTCGCGCCAGGCTTCGGCCAGGTGCAGGGCTTGGGTGTCTTTGGCGCTGCCCAGGCGCTGAATGTCGAGGGCTTCGCGCACAGCTTGCAGGGTCTCGGGGCTGAGCAGACGCATTTGCTTGCCGATGAACTGCATCTGACGGCGCTTGCCTTCGAAGTTGGTGATGCGCTTGGCTTCGGCCAGGCCATCGACCAGTTTGTCGGGCAGGGCCAGGCCCTCCATCAGGTCTTTGCGCAGGGTGAGCAATGCCGTGCCGAGTTCTTGCAGTTCGGTGCTTTCGCGTTTGAGTTCGGTGCGGCTCGGGCCATCCAGGCCGCCCTTGAGCTCGCGCTTGTACTCCAGGTCGAGCTCGCTGCCCTCGGCAACAAACTGACCGCGCACGAAATAGCCTTTTTTGGGTTTACGGGACATGACTGGGGAAACTCGTTCTTGTGTGCAGCGCAAGCGGCTGGGTGGCAAGTATCATAGCGGCCACTGCGGGCCTGGCGCCCGCCATTTTTTTTGAGAACACTTCCGTGAAAAGTTCCGTGAAAAAAAACGTCCCTGCCAACGCATCCCATGCGCAAGCCCACGACGGCTTCAGCTACTCGCGTGACCATTTTGAAGAGCTGGTGGACATCGCCTTGCACCATGCCAAAAAGCTGGGCGCCACCAATGCGGGTGCCGAAGCGTCTGAAGGCTGCGGCCTGTCGGTCAGTGTGCGCAAGGGCGAGCTGGAAAACGTGGAGCGCAACCGAGACAAGTCGCTGGGGGTGACGGTCTATGTGGACCACCGCCGGGGCAATGCCAGCACTTCGGATTTTTCCAAGGCGGCGATTGAGCGCACGGTGCAAGCCGCTTATGACATTGCACGATTCACCGCTGAAGACCCGACTGCCGGCCTGCCCGATGAGGCCGACATCGAAACGAAGCACCGCGATCTGGATTTGTTTCACCCTTGGAGCATCAACAGCGAAGAAGCGGCCAAGTTGGCCTTGCAATGCGAAGCAGCAGCGCTCAAGACCAGCCGCCGCATCACCAACAGCGACGGCGCGGCCGTGTCGGCCCAGCAGAGTCACTTTTTCAGCGCCCACACACATGGCTTTCGCGGTGGTTATGCCAGCTCGCGCCACAGCGTCTCGGTCGCTCCCATCGCCAAACTGCCGGGCCGCAACGCCGAGATGCAGCGTGACGCTTGGTACACCTCGATGCGCTCGGCCGATGAGTTGGCCTCGGTGGAGGCGGTAGGCCGCTACGCCGCCGAGCGCGCCTTGTCGCGCCTGGGGGCGCGCAAAATCGCCACCACCGAATGCCCTGTCTTGTTCGAATCGCCCGTGGCCGCAGGCTTGCTGGGCGGTTTTGTGCAGGCCGTGAGCGGCGGGGCGCTGTACCGCAAGAGCAGCTTTTTGCTGGACTCGCTGGGCAAAAAGGTGTTCCCCCAACACATCGACATCGAAGAGGATCCTTTCATCTTGCGTGGCAAAGGCAGCTCGCCTTTTGACGACGAAGGCGTGCGCTCCGCGCGTCGCCAGGTGGTCAAGGGTGGCCGCGTGGAGGGCTACTTTTTGAGCAGCTATTCGGCCCGTAAGCTGGGCATGAAGACCACCGGCAACTCGGGCGGTTCGCACAACCTGTCCATGACTTCGCGCCTGACACAACCGGGTGACGATCTCAACGCCATGCTGCAAAAACTGGGCACGGGCTTGTTCGTGATCGAGTTGATGGGCCAGGGTGTGAACTATGTGACCGGGGACTACTCGCGCGGGGCCAGCGGCTTTTGGGTGGAAAACGGGCAGATCGCCTACCCGGTGCACGAGATCACCATCGCGGGCAACCTCAAAGACATGTTCATGGGCATCGAGGCGGTGGGCGCTGACACCTACAACATGGGGGCCAAATCCACCGGCTCCATCTTGGTCAACCGCATGAAG
>CANGZO010000205.1 GCA_947458305.1 Comamonadaceae bacterium | reverse complement strand
TCTTGCTCGGTGCTTATCTGTTTGGTGGTGTGACCATGCTGCAATTCCATTTGCAAAGCATGGGCGTCGAGGTGCCCAGCCAGTTGCTGACCGCTTTGCCTTACATCGCCACCATTGTGGTGCTGGCTTTGATCTCTCGTAACCCTACTTGGATTCGGGTCAACATGCCGGCGTCTTTGGGTAAGCCCTTTTACCCCGGTTCATAATCTGCGTTTTCTCCAACCCTGTAACCCTGTTTAAAGGAACTGACATGACAGACATCTCCAAGCGCTCCATCGTCAAGATGGTGGCCCTGACCGCTGTGGCAGCCGCCGCATTGGTCGGTTGTGGCAAAAAAGAAGAGGCGCCCAAGGCCGCAGCCCCTGCTGCGGTTGCCAAGCCCGAGCCCCTGAAGATCGCGTTTGCCTATGTCGGCCCTGTGGGCGATGGCGGTTGGACCTTTGCCCACGACAACGGGCGTAAAGAGTTGGAAAAAGCTTTTGGCGACAAAATCGCCACCACAGCGGTCGAAAAAGTGCCAGATGGCGCTGACGCTGAGCGTGTGATCCGTGACTTGGCAGCCCAAGGCAACAAGCTGATTTTCGGCACCACTTTCGGCTACATGGAGCCCATGCTCAAACTCGCGGCTGACCTCAAAGACGTCAAGTTCGAGCACGCGACCGGCTACAAGACCGCCGAGAACATGCGCACTTACGCCAGCCGCACCTACGAAGGCGCCTACATGGCGGGCGTGATCGCCGGAGCCATGACGAAATCCAATACCTTGGGCTTTGTGGCTTCGAAACCAATTCCTGAAGTGATCCGCAACATCAACAGCTTTACCTTGGGCGCTCAGTCTGTGAACCCCAAGATCAAGACCAAAGTGGTCTGGGTCAACGGTTGGTTTGATCCACCGAAAGAAACTGAAGCTGCGACAGCATTGATGAACGCAGGTGCTGACATCCTGTTCCAAAACACCGATTCATCGGCCGTGTTGCAAGCGGCTGAAAAAATGGGCAAGCGCGCATTTGGCTGGAATTCAGACATGACCGCCTACGGTCCCAAGGCCCACCTGGGCTCGGCTGCGATCAACTGGGGCCCCTATTACATCAAGGCCGTGGGTGACGCGCTGGATGGCAAGTGGACCACTGGCCAAAGCTGGTGGGGCGTGAAAGAGGGTGCGATCGACATGCTCAATGTGGCGACTGATGTGCCTGAAGCCACCAAGAAGCGTGTTGACGAGATCAAGGCAGGTTTGAAAAACGACAGCTTCGCGATCTGGAAAGGTCCCATCGTTGACCAAGCTGGCAAGGAACTGCTGGCCAAGGACGTGGTCGCTGACGACAAATTCTTGGGTGGCATCATGTTCTACGTCAAGGGCGTGGAAGGCACTATTCCAGGCAAAAAGTGATCTGATCCCTTCACTGTGATGTGATCTGACCAGCCGCCCGTTGCAAAACGGGCGGCTTTTTTATGGTTTGCAAGGTGTTTTTTGGAACGATGACGACGGAGCCCGGTGCGGTTTTTTGATACCCTGAAGGTGTGTCGTTCTCTCAGAGGCCTTTGTTGTGTTCAAACACATGGAATACCCTGCCGTCGCTCGCAGAAGCTGGCGGCAAATCCTGTCCGACTTTGGCAGCACCTATGCCGCCAACGGGCTGATCGGTTTTATTTTTGCGGCCACCGGGCCAGTGGCCGTCATTTTGTCGGTCGGCACGCGGGGCGGCTTGTCACCTGAAGAATTGGCGTCTTGGGTGTTCGGTGTTTTCTTTGTCAATGGCTTGGTCACCTTGTTGATGAGCTGGCGTTACACCACGCCCTTGGCCTTTGGCTGGACGATTCCCGGCACTGTGCTGGTGGGGCCAGCTTTGCAGCACCTGAGTTTTGCCGAGGTGATCGGGGCTTTTTACCTGACCAGTGCCTTGGTGTTGGTGCTGGGTTTGAGCGGATGGGTCAAGCGCGTCATGGCGGCGCTGCCCATGCCCATCGTCATGGGCATGGTGGCGGGTGTCTTCTTGCGTTTTGGTCTGGACATTGTGCGGGCTTTGGAAAGCGATGTGGCCATCGCAGCCCCGATGGTGGCTGTGTTTTTGTTGCTGTCGGCGCGGGCCGATTGGGGCAAGCGCTTGCCGCCCGTCATTGGTGCTTTGCTGGTGGGGGCTTTGGCGGTGGCGCTGTCAGGCCGTTTGGACGGCGCTGCCGTCGGCCAACTGGCCTTGGCACAACCGGTGATTCAGGCCCCAGTGTGGTCTTTTGCTGCCATGTTCGAGTTGGTGGTGCCCTTGGCCATCACGGTGCTGGTGGTGCAAAACGGGCAGGGCGTTGCGGTGCTCAAAAGCGCTGGACACGAGCCACCCGTCAACATGATCGCTGTGGCCTGCGGTGTAGGCGCAGCCGTCAGTGCGGTGTTCGGTGCCGTCAGCACTTGCTTGACCGGTCCGACCAACGGGTTACTCACTTCGTCGGGTGACAAACCGCGCCACTACACAGGTGCCTTGATGTTTGGTGTGCTGGCGCTGTTGTTTGGCCTGATGGCGCCCACCTTCACCGGACTCATGCTGGCGGCCCCCAAAGAGTTCATCATGGTGCTGGGCGGACTGGCCATGCTGCGCGTGCTGCAGGGCGCGTTTGTGTCCTCGTTTGGCGCAGGCAAGTTCTCACTCGGCGCATTGGTGAGTTTGCTGGTCACGGTGGCCGACATCGGCCTGTTCAACATCGGCGCAGCTTTCTGGGGCTTGGTGGCCGGGTTCGCGGTGTCGTGGTGGATGGAGCGGGGTGATTTCCAGACCCGCTGAAGGCGTTTGGAGTCACCCGGCAAGCCCTGCAGAAAATCAAAAATGGTTCCTTTGTCGGTATTTGACGTCATCTCCGCTCATAAGTCTGAAAAATGGGTCGTTCTCGTTGCTTGAGGTGTAAGCTGTCGGAATGATTTCTGATGGGATTAACCCAAGCCAAATACCGAGACTCCAAAGGCCACCATGCTGGAACGCTTCATTCAAAACAAAAAACTCGACGCCGCCAAGCAAGCCACCAAAAAGCTCTTGAGCGCCCGGGGCGAAGCCAATGCGCAAAGCATGGCCGTCAAGTTGATCGACAACTACGAGCACCTGGACAAGCGCAGTCAAACAGACTTTTTCCACCACTTGTCCCATGAGTTCAATCCAGACCCGGCGATGGTGATGGATGCCGCCAACCGCTACAACACCGAGCGCAACGAAGCCAGCCTCATCCATTTGTTCCAGACCGTGGAGCCGCCTCGGCAAGAGCTGCTTCGGCGGGTCAACCGGGCGCCAGCCGGCACCGCCACGATTTTGAAAATGCGCCAGACGCTGTTGTCGTACCTGAAGGACCATCCCGCCTTTCGGGCCACCGACGCGGACATGCACCACCTGCTCAGCTCTTGGTTCAACCCCGGCTTTTTGGAGCTCCACCAAATCACCTGGAATTCGCCAGCGCAGTTGCTCGAAAAAATCATCGAGCATGAATCGGTGCACGCCATCGATGGCTGGGACGACTTGCGCCGCCGCTTGCAGCCGGACCGCCGTTGCTTTGCATTTTTTCATCCCCAGTTGCCGGGGGAGCCTTTGATTTTTGTGGAGGTGGCGCTGGTGCCGGGCATTGCCAAGGACATCGCAGGATTGATCAACAAGCAGGCACCTGTCGGTGAACCCAAGAGTTTCAAATCGGCGATTTTTTACTCCATCAGCAATTGCCAGCCGGGCCTCAAAGGCGTGTCTTTGGGCAATTTTTTGATCAAGCGCGTGGCACAAAAACTGATCGAGGAGATGCCATCGCTCAAAACCTTTTGCACCCTCTCGCCCATTCCTGGCTTCAGTGCCTGGCTCGACTCGGGTGCGCCCTTGCCCGAAGACAAGCTCAGCGCCCTGCACTTGCGCAAATGGCAAGAAGCCCAAAAAACCTTGTTGCTGGGTGGCTTGAGTTGGGCTGAACGATTAAAGACAGGCTGGCATCCCGATCGCTGCAATGAAGCAGAAAAAACCGCGCTCATGCGTCTGTGCGCCCTTTACCTCATGCACAAAACGCCCGAAGCCCGGGGCGATGCGGTGGGCAAGTTCC
>CANGZO010000204.1 GCA_947458305.1 Comamonadaceae bacterium | reverse complement strand
TGGCCTCGCTCTTGGCCGGGCTGGTGGACTCTATTGTGGGTGGCGGCGGGTTGATTTTGATTCCAGCCTTGTTTGCAACCTTTCCAGGCGCACCGCCCGCCACTTTGTTTGGCACCAACAAAAGTGCATCCATTTGGGGCACAGCTTTTGCCACACTCCAATACAGCCGCAAGGTGGTGATGCCTTGGCGCTCCTTGCTCCCGGCGGCAGGTGCGGGCCTGGTGGGCTCGGTGATCGGGGCTTGGGTGGTCACGCAGGTAGACCCCACCTTGTTTCGCAAGGCGCTGCCCGTCATGCTGGTGGTCCTGCTGGTCTATACCCTGGCCAAAAAAGACATGGGCCGTGCACATGCGCCCCGCTTTACCGGCCGAAAAGAGATCTGGATCGCCTCCAGCATCGGTCTGACGATCGGTTTTTACGATGGGTTTTTTGGCCCAGGCACAGGGAGCTTTTTGGTGTTTGCCTATGTGCGCTGGCTGGGGTATGACTTTTTGAATGCCTCTGCCTCGGCCAAATTCATCAATGTGGCGACCAACTTTTCTGCCCTCATGCTGTTCGCCTACCAAGGCCACGTGTGGTGGCATTTGGCATTGGCCATGGCGGTGGCCAACATCGTTGGCAGCTTGATCGGCACGCGCTTGGCGCTCAAGCACGGCTCGGGTTTTGTGCGGCAAGTCTTCATCTTCGTGGTCTTGGCCTTGATCTGCAAAACCGCTTATGACACTTGGATCAAGTGATGGCGACAGCCCCGCTCAACGCAGCCGCCACTTGATTTGCCCGGCATATTGCGCCAAGGCCACCCCCAGCAAAGTCACACCCGCCCCGGCAATCTTGATCCAGGTGTAGTTCTCCCCCGACAGCGCCCATGCAAAAAGGCCCGCCATGGGCGGCATCAGGTACATGAGGGGCGCAGACCGGGCCACGCCACGCACTGTGTTGATCCAGCCCCAAGCCAGCCAGCCCAAAAAGGCCGAAACCAACACCGACCAAAACAGGCCCACCCAAGCCCAAAAATCAAGCGCCGACCAACTGGCCTCCAGCCCCGCGGGCAACGACAAAAGCATGACTGGCAAACCGCCCAGCAAGGTCGCATAGCCCATGGTCAACACCGGGCCGTGCCTTTGCATCACGGGTTTCACGGCCACGGTGTAATAAGAAAAGAAAGAGGCCGCCACCAACAACACCAAATCACCCCCGCCAGCCCGCCAGTTGCCGCCCAGCAATTTGTCAGACAAGAACATCAAGACACCGCTAAAGGCCAGCGTCACGCCCGCAATTTGCGCACCCGTCAAACGCTCCAAACCCTGTATGCGCAAGATCAGCAAGGTAAAAATCGGGCCACAAGCCAAAATGACCGAACTGGAAAATGCCGTGGACCAATGGATGCCATAAGTCACCAAGCCCACATGCAAGGAATGGCCAATGAACCCCAGCCAAGCCATGTGCATCCAGTCCTTGCGCGGCAAGGGGGGCAACCAAGCGCCCATGCGCCAGCGCATCAACAACAAGGCACACACGGGCATGATCAGATAACGCGCCCACAAAAAACCGCCAGGCGTGATCAGGTCAAACAGGTACTTTTGCAGGGTGAAGTTGCCGCCCCAGATCACGATCAAGACCAGTGCCACCACCAAGGCACGTTGGTCATGGGGGTGCAGCGGGGTGCGGTGGGGCATGAAAGACAACCGTTCAGTCGGCCAGCACCACAGGCACACGCTGCGCCAAGGCGCACATCAGCTCATAACCCACCGTGCCTGCAGCCTGCGCCACCTCGTCGATGGCAAGCACCGCGCCTTGCGCCGACTGGCCCCACAGCGTCACCGTGCTGCCCACGCCGGCGTCTGGAAAAGGGCTCAAATCCACGGTCAGCATGTCCATGCTGACCCGGCCCACGGTGCGCCCGCGCTGACCATTGACCAGCACCGGCGTCCCCGTGGGGCAGATGCGCGGGTAACCATCGGCATAACCACAGGCCACCACGCCAATGCGCATGGCCTGATCGGCCACAAAACTGGAGCCGTAGCCCACGCTGTCGCCCGCTTGCAGCGACTGCACCGCAATGATCTGGGCATTCAAACTCATGGCCGGTTGCAAATCCCAATCGGCGGCACTGTGCGCGGGAAAATCGGGCGAACTGCCATACACCGCAATGCCTGGGCGAATCCAATCGGCTTTCACGGCGGCATCTTGCGCATGGCGCAAGGTCGCTGCGCTGTTGCTCACACTGCGCTCCCCGGGCAGGTCGCAAGTGGCCTCCGCAAATCGGGCCATTTGTTCGGCAATGCCCTTGGGGCCGTCGGCATCGCTGAAATGGGTCATGAGCGAGATCTCATCCACCTGAGGCAAAGCATTCAAACGCGTCCAAGCCGACCGAAAGCGCTGGGGTGTAAAGCCCAGTCGGTTCATGCCCGAGTTCATTTTCAAAAAAATACGGTGCGGCTCGTGCGTCTTGTGCAGCGCCAGCATGTCGATTTGCTCGTCGCAATGCACCGTGTGCCACAGGTTCAGACGGGAACACAGTTCAAGATCGCGCGCCTCAAAAGCCCCCTCCAAAAGCAAGATCGGGCCACGCCAACCCAAAGCACGCACGCGCTGGGCCTCGGTCAAGTCCAGCAAGGCAAAACCGTCGGCAGCACGCAAGCCTTCAAACACCCGCTCGATGCCATGCCCATAGGCATTCGCCTTGGTCACGGCCCAGACTTGCGCATCGGGGGCTGCAAGGCGCACCCGGTTCAGGTTGTGGCGCAAAGCTTGAGGGTGGATGGTGGCTTGGATCGGACGGGGCATGGGCGTGCAACAAAACAGACAAACACACGCAAGTGTGCCAGCAAAGTCGACCCCTGCAAGCGGCCCGACGCGCACTGTCAATTTGTCTAAAAGGCGTGGGGTCACACCGACCTGACCCGTGTCTGGAAGGGGCTTACAAATGCTTTACACTGGCGCGCAACCTGCTGAGCCCCTGCATTTCGCCAGGGGTTTTTTTAAGCGGCCAAACCTTGAAATCCATGGAAGTTTTTGAGTTTCTGATGCCCATCTTCACCGAATACGGCTATTTGGCTGTATTTGTGATGTTGCTCATTTGCGGTTTTGGCGTCCCCATTCCTGAAGATGTGACCCTGGTCACAGGCGGCGTGATCGCAGGCTTGGGCCATGCCGATGTGCACACCATGTTTGCTGTGGGGATGGCGGGCGTGATGGTCGGTGACGGCCTGATGTTCACTTTGGGCCGCCTGTATGGCGAGCGCATTGCCAAACTTCCCGGTTTTCGCAAAATCCTCACACCCGAGCGCTTTGCCAGCGCGCAAGAAGCTTTTGAAAAATACGGCAAATGGGTCATGTTCGTGGCCCGCTTTCTGCCCGGTTTGCGCACCCCGGTGTTTTTCTCGGCCGGCATGAGCCGCCGCGTCAGCTTTTCCACCTGGTTCTTCATGGACGGCTTTGCCGCCCTGATCAGCGTGCCGATCTGGGTGTACCTGGGCTACTTTGGCGCGCAAAACTGGGACTGGATGTTTGGCGTGCTGCACCAGTTCCAGTACGGCATCTTTGCGCTGCTGGGCATCGGCGGTGCCTGGCTGGGCTGGCGCTGGTGGCAAAAGCGCCAAGCCGCTGCAGCTGCCAAAGCATCTGGCGACGCCTCTTAAGCCGCCCACGCATGGGCAACACCTCCCCCAAAAGCCTGGCGGTTGCCGGGCTCCTGTTCAACGCCTTTGTTTGGGGGGTGTGCTGGTGGCCCTTCAAACAACTCGAAACCCAAGGTCTGCACCCCCTGTGGGCGACAGCGCTGGTCTACGGCTTTGTCTTCGTGTCCATCGCCCTGTGGCTTTGGCGTAGCGGGCAACTGCAAAGCTGGCGCGGCCACCCCGGTTTGTGGCTCTTGCTGCTGGCCTCGGGCCTGACCAATGTCGGCTTCAACTGGGCCGTCACGGTGGGCGACGTGGTGCGCGTGGTGCTGCTGTTTTATTTGATGCCCGCATGGTCGGTGCTGGTGGCCTGGTGGCTGCTGGGTGAAAAACCCACCCCCATGGCCTTGCTGCGCTTGGTGCTGGCGCTGGCCGGTTTGTTCATCGTGCTCAAAACCCCCGAGACCCCCTGGC
>CANGZO010000203.1 GCA_947458305.1 Comamonadaceae bacterium | reverse complement strand
TTTTGCATCCCTTCATTGGGTCGGTTGATCTGGCCCACTTTCGGTAACGCAGTTAGACCCTTGAAGGTCTGGAAAGTTTTTATGGAGTTTTTCATCATCTCCATGCTCAACGGTCTCAGTTACGGACTGTTGCTCTTCATGCTCAGCTCCGGCCTGACGTTGATTTTCAGCATGATGGGTGTGCTCAACTTTGCACACGCCAGTTTCTACATGGTCGGTGCTTATTTCGGTTACACCATTTCCAATTGGGTCGGGTTTTGGCCTGCACTGGTGCTGGCGCCATTGTTGGTGGGTGCCTGCGGTGCTTTGTTTGAGCGGGTCACTTTGCGCAAGGTTCATCCTTTTGGCCATGTCCCCGAGTTGCTGGTGACCTTTGGTCTGTCTTATGTGATTGTTGAATTGATTCAACTCGTGTGGGGACGATCGGCTGTTGAGTTTCCGCCACCTGAACTTTTGCGCAGTTCGGCCTTCACCCTGATTAACCATTCCGTTGACGGCCTCAGTTTTGTGTGGGGCGCGGCTCCTGCGGAGGCTTGCACCTCGGCTGATGCTGCAGTGCGTTTGGTGTGTTCACCCTTCCCGGCCACGCGTGGCTTCATGATGTTGGTGGCTGTTTTGATGCTGTTGTCCTTGTGGCTCTTGCTCACACGCACCCGCATTGGCCTGGTCATTCAGGCGGCTTTGACTCACCCCGAAATGGTCGAATCCTTGGGCCACAACGTGCCTCGGGTGTTCATGCTGGTTTTCGCTGCCGGTACAGGCTTGGCCGGCTTGGCGGGTGTCATTGGTGGCAGCACTTTTGTCACGGAGCCCGCGATGGCTGCTACCGTGGGGTCTGTCATTTTTGTGGTGGTTGTTGTGGGCGGCATGGGCTCCTTGTCAGGTGCATTCTTGGCTTCGATCTTGATCGGGGTGATCCAAACCTTTGCTGTGGCTATTGATTATTCTTTCCTCACATTGGCCAAGGACATGGGCTGGGCCTTGTCAGCTGCTACACAAGAAAACTCTTTTGCCAAGCTCACGCTGTCTCAAGTGGCACCCATATTGCCGTTCTTGTTTTTGGTGCTGATCCTGATTTTCCGGCCCAAAGGCCTCTTGGGTACACGTGAAGGTTAAGCCATGGCTGCTGTTTACAAATTCAAACCTTACAACGTTGCGCGTTGGGTCATCTGGAGCGCTTTTGCATTGGTCTTGGTGTTTTCGCCCTTGGTGTTCACCAGCAATTTGTCGATCACCATGTTGGCGCAAATGGGCATTGCCATCATTGCCTGCCTTTCGTACAACATGCTCTTGGGGCAGGGCGGCATGCTCAGCTTTGGCCATGCGGTCTACACCGGGCTGGGTTCTTACATGGCCATCCATGCTTTGAATGCTGTGACCGGTGGCAAGCTGCACATTCCCGTGAGTTTGCTGCCCATTGTGGGTGGACTGGCTGGCATGGGCTTTGCGATCCTGTTGGGCTGGGTGACCACGCGCAAATCCGGCACGCCCTTTGCCATGATCACCCTGGGTGTGGCCGAGTTGGTTTTTGCCATGTCGCTCATGTTTTCTGAGTTTTTTGGCGGGGAAGCGGGTGTCTCAGGCAACCGCGTGACCGGTCAGCCGTTCTTTGGCATCACCTTTGCCCAACAAATTCAGGTTTATTACCTGATCGCCATTTACACCTTTGTGTGCGTGGCGCTCATGTATGCCTTTACCCAAACCCCTTTGGGTCGCATTCTCAATGCGGTGCGCGACAACCCAGAGCGTGTGGAGTTCATTGGTTACAACACACAACGTGTGCGTTATACGGCCTTCATCATTTCTGGTTTTTTTGCCGGCATTGCAGGTGGTTTGGGCGCTCTCAACTTTGAAATCGTGACCGCTGAAGTGGTCGGGGCGGCACGCTCTGGCGCCTATTTGCTCTTCACATTTTTGGGCGGGGCAACCTTCTTCTTCGGCCCGATCATCGGCGGCATTTTGATGATCATCGCCTTCGTGTTGCTGTCTGAGTTGACCAAAGCCTGGTTGCTTTATCTGGGTTTGATCTTTTTGTTCATGGTGATGTATGCACCCGGCGGCATTGCCAGTTTGATCATGATGAATCTGCGTGTGGCCAAGTTTGGCAAGTTGCGCCAACTCTGGACCACCTATTTGGCTTTGGGCGTCACAGCCATCGTGATGCTCGCAGGTGCAGGGGCCATGATCGAAATGGTCTACCACTTGCAGCTCAATTCAGCCTTGGGTGACACGGTGAAATTCATGGGGACCAGCTTGAATGCAAAAGGCCTTGACAGCTGGTTTGGCTCAGCCTTTGTCATGCTGACCGGTCTGGGATTGTTCGAGTTGACGCGCCGCCAATTTGCCCGTGACTGGGGTGAAATTCAGACGGAAATCGAAAAAGAAATCAAGCGAAGGGAAACTGCGGTATGAGTTACGCCCTAGAACTGAAGGACGTTCGCAAGAACTTTGGCAAAACCGAAATCATCCGCGGCGTCGACCTGGCGGTTGAGGCCGGTGAGCGGGTCGCGGTGATCGGACCCAATGGTGCGGGAAAATCAACCCTGTTCAATTTGATCAGCGGGCGATTTGGACCGACCAGCGGAGACATCTTGCTCAATGGTCAGCGTATCCAAAACAAGACGCCCTATGAGATCAACCGCATGGGTTTGTCGCGCAGCTTTCAGATCACCAACATCTTCCCCAAGTTGAGTGTGTTTGAAAACTTGCGCTGTGCTGTGCTCTGGAGCCTGGGCTACAAGTACACCTTCATCAAGTTTTTGTCCGGATTGAAAGATGCCAATGAGCGCACGGACCAGCTGCTGGACATGATCCACCTGGACAAAAAGCGCGATGTATTGGCGATGAACCTGACCTATGCCGAACAACGTGCGCTGGAGATTGGCGTGACGATCGCAGGCGGGGCCGATGTCATTTTGTTGGACGAGCCCACCGCTGGCATGAGCAAAAGTGAAACCACGCGTTTCATCCAGCTGATCAAAGAGGTGACTGTGGGCAAAACCCTGCTGACCGTTGAGCACGACATGGGGGTGGTGTTTGGCTTGGCCGACAAGATCGCAGTGGTGGTGTATGGCGAGGTGATCGCCTTTGACACGCCGGAGTTGGTCCGTGCCAACCCGAAAGTCCAAGAGGCCTATTTGGGCTCACCGGTTGCAGACAACGAAGCAGGAGGCCACTGATGCTGAAAATCGAAAACCTGCATGCTTATTACGGCAAGAGCCATGTTTTGCATGGTGTGAACTTCAATGTGGCGCCCGGCGAAATCGTGGCGCTGTTGGGGCGCAACGGTTCTGGTCGTTCGACCACCGCCAAAGCCATCATGGGTTTGGTCGAATGCCAAGGCCGCATTGACTGGAAGGGCCAAGCGATTCAAGGCAAAAAAGCTTTTGAAATTGCCCACCAAGGTTTGGGCTACGTACCAGAAAACCGTGAAATCTTCCCCAAGCTCACGGTTCACCAAAACTTGCAACTGGGCCAAAAACGCAGTGGCAAAAATGGCCGCTGGTCTTTTGAGGACATGTTCAACATGTTCCCCCGCCTGAAAGAACGTGAGCACACCGAAGCCGGGGTGCTGTCTGGGGGGGAGCAACAGATGCTGACTTTGTGCCGGACGCTGATGGGCGATCCCGATCTGATCATCATTGACGAGCCCACCGAAGGATTGGCGCCCAAAATTGTGGCGCTTGTGGGGCAATTTCTTGAAAGTCTGAAAACCCGGGGTGTGTCGGTCCTGCTGATTGAGCAAAAACTGACCATCGCCATGAATATCTCTGACAGGGCATTGGTCATGGGTCACGGCAGCATTGTGTTTGAAGGCACGCCCGATGAACTGAGGGCCAACAGTTATATCCGCAAGGAATGGCTGGAGGTGTGATCACCTCAGGTGTAAGCGGGTCTCAAGGGCGACAAAAATCTTTTGGTTGCCCTTTTTTTTGCCTACAATGCCAATAAACGAACGGTCGTTCTTTTTTCATTTTCTATCTAAGGAACTCCAGCATGACAGCTGAATACAAAGTCCACGGTGATGTCGCGGTCATCACACTGATGAACCCGCCCGTCAACGGTTTGGGGCTGTCCACTCGCGTGGGCATCACCGACAACCTGGAAAAAGCCAACAACGACCCCGCCGTCAAGGCCATCGTCATTA
>CANGZO010000202.1 GCA_947458305.1 Comamonadaceae bacterium | reverse complement strand
CAGCTTGCGCAACTGTGGCGTGGTGTCGCGCCCATAGCCACCCAAACCAAAATTGGCAGCCCTGGCCGTCTCACCCAACACCAACACCACCAAGGGCGCAGCAGCTTCGCTGGTCGGGGGATTGAGCAACATGGCGTCTTCGCCAATGGTTTGCAAGGGTTTGGCCGCTTGCGATGCCTGCCCCACGGACAACAGCGTCAGCGCGTACACGCTGTTGAACGGGTTGATCATGTAGCGCAACTTCTTGTGGTTGCGCGTCAGGGACGCGATGTCCTGAAACGACATCCAAAACACGCCCACAGCCACCAAAAAAGCCAAAGTGGCAGTGCCCAATTGTCGGCCGACCAAAGACTTGGCAGGTACCGCGCGAATCGGCTGGCGCCAAAGCCAAATGCCCGGCAAAACCACGCCAAAGGTGAGCGCTGCCAACATGGTCCAAGACAGCAAGTCACGGACTTCACGCACATCGGTCTGCACCACATTGGCCAGCATGTTGCTGTCGATGACAACGCCGTAGGTCAGCATGAAGTAACTGCTGGACGTGACAGTGATCAGCATCGCCAAGCCAGCAGGCTTGAGCCAACGGGGCCACACCCACAAACACAAAAACCAGCCCAACAAGGCCGTCAAAATGACCCAAAGGCTGCCCATGGTGGTCAGGGCCCGCAGTCCTTGGGTTTCGGGCAATTGCCAAATCGCCATCCAAAACGGCAGGTTACCCACCGTTGCAAGCCACAGAACCAAAACCGCCAGCAAGCGCGTGGGGTGCCACGCCGAGCGCGGTGTGAGAAGCGTCATGAACAAGTGCCTAAAGCTGCAAATGAACTCGATTTTAGACAGGGCTAAACGAAGGACGCAAAAGCTGAGATCAGATCCTGCCTCAAGCCCGCGGTGAGGGATTTTTTAACTTGAACACGATTACATTTGACGCTCGACATGGATCCATCTTTTTGCTTTGAAACGCACCCATCAACAAGCCTCAGCAACATTGGCACATTTGCCCATGCAAGCCACACACCACACTTTCACCCTAGGCGATTTGTCTCCAGCACGTCGCTTAGGGCTCGCCACATGGGTCACGCTGTTGTGTTTGCTGGCTTGGGACTTGTCCGGACTGGACATGGGCATCATGCAAATGTTGGCAGACAGCAGCGGCTTCAAGCTGCGTGACAACTGGTGGCTAGAAACCATTTTGCACACCCGAGCCAAACAGCTGGCGGCCTTGATTTACCTGGGATTGGTGGTCACGGTGTGGTGGCCGCCCAAGGTGCTTCGCCAACTCTCGCACTGGCAAAGGCTAGAGACCGTGGTGGGCATCACTTTGAGCCTGCTCATCATCAGCACCCTCAAAAGCTTTAGCCTGACCAGCTGCCCTTGGGACTTAAAGGTCTTCGGAGGCCACGCCACACGTGTCTCTCATTGGTTTTTTTCGACCGCAGACGGTGGCTCGGGGCACTGCTTTCCCGGTGGACATGTGTCCTCCGCTTTAGCCTTTCTGGCATTGGCCTTGCCCTGGCTGGCCTCTGATTCAGCAGCACAGCGCCAAACAGGCTTACGCATTTTGCTCATCGTTTTGGGCGCGGGCTTGTTGCTTGGCCTGACCCAAACGCTCAGGGGCGCACACTTCCCCAGCCATACCTTGTGGACAGGGTTCATCTGCTGGTGCGTGGTGCTGGCCAATCACTTCTTATGGGGGTGGCTGGCTCATCGGCGGCCAAGCACACCTCTTTGAGGCCCAAGTTGCGGTTTTTGCGCTGACTTTTCAGCTAGGCAAGTGCCGCCATTTGGCACACAATGCCCCGACAGACAGCCATCAAGGCTGCACAGGGAGACCGCATGACACACACACCCCAAGAATTGGGCGCTTGGTTGCGCCTGAGCCTCACACCCGGCGTTGGCCCCGAAAGCGCGCGGCGACTGCTCGCGGCCTTTGGCGAGCCCCAAGCCATTTTTGCGCAAACCGAAACCGCCTTGAGCCAAGTGGTCAGTGCCCACCAAGCACGCGCACTGGGCTCTGAGCCCGATGGCTGCGCCGCCCTCACGCAAGAGACCTTGGACTGGCTGCAAGCCCATGCCCTGTTGGGTTGCTGCGTGCTCACGCTCGGGGACAGTGATTACCCAGCCCCATTGCTGGACATTCCCGATCCACCGCTGATGCTCTACGCCATGGGGCAAACAGCGCACTTGGCGACACTGCAAGCCGAACAAGCCTTGGCCATCGTGGGCAGCCGCAACCCCACACCCCAAGGCGCAGACAATGCACGTGAATTTGCCCGCAGTCTGGCGGCCAATGGGCTCACGATCGTCTCAGGCCTGGCCCTGGGTGTGGACGGCGCGGCGCACGAAGGGGCCTTGCTGGGGCATGCCGGAAAAGGCCTGGCCACCATCGCCATCGTGGGCACCGGACTGGACCGGGTGTATCCGCGCCAGCACCGCGACTTGGCGCACCGAATCACCCAAAACGGATTGCTCCTGAGCGAGTACCCGCTGGGCACACCGCCCCTGGCACCCAACTTTCCCAGGCGCAACCGACTGATCTCAGGCCTGTCTCAGGCCACGCTGGTGGTCGAGGCGGCCCTGCAATCGGGCTCCCTCATCACCGCCAAGCAAGCCCTTGATCAAGGCCGTGATGTGATGGCCATTCCCGGTTCGATCCACGCCACCCAATCCAAGGGCTGCCACGCGCTCATCAAACAGGGGGCCAAACTGGTGGAATCGGCGCAAGATGTGCTCGAAGAGCTGCGCACGCCCGCACCCATAGCGCAACAGGCGCTGGACCTGTCGACCGACACGAAGACCGACGGCGAGACGCCAACAGGCCAAAAGGACGATCCCGAGAGGGCCTTGCTGCGCGTCCTGGGGCACGACCCTGTGGGCCTGGACGCCCTGCAAGCGCGCTGCGGTTGGCCCACGGCACAACTCCAGGCGCAACTGCTGGAGCTGGAGCTGATGGGGCAAGTGGGACGTTTGCCGGGCGGGCTGTTCCAGCGCATAGGCTCTGCCTAGGCCAGTATCGGTGCGCAAGCTGCCAAGCTGCTGCCCCCAAAAAGCAAAGGGCACCCGAAGGTGCCCTTGTGCGACCGCTAAGCCTGGTGATTTGTCAGACCACGGCGCCCGAGTTTTCGTCGTTCGGGTCGATGTCTTTCTTGACCGGCTTGACCATGTCCTCGCGGCTGATGCCCAGCCACATGGCCACGGCAGCGCCCACAAACACCGACGAGTAAATGCCAAAGCAAATGCCAATCGTCAAAGCCATCGCGAAGTAGTGCAGGGTCTCGCCACCGAACAGCAGCATGGACAGCACCATGATCTGCGTCGAGCCGTGGGTGATGATGGTGCGGCTGATGGTCGAGGTGATCGCGTTGTCGATGATCTCCACCGTGTTCATCTTGCGGTAACGGCGGAAATTTTCGCGAATCCGGTCAAAGATCACCACCGATTCGTTCACCGAATAACCCAGCACGGCCAACACCGCGGCCAACACCGCCAGCGAAAACTCCCACTGGAAGAAGGCAAAAAAGCCCAAGATGATGATCACATCGTGCAAGTTGGCAATGATGGCCGAGACGGCGAACTTCCATTCGAAGCGGATCGCCAGATAGATCATGATGCCGATCACCACAAAGGCCAGCGCCATCAGCCCGTCCTTGACCAGCTCATCCCCCACCTGCGGACCCACAAACTCGGTGCGGCGCAGGGTCACATCGGGGTTGGCCGCTTTCAGCGCGTTGAGCACGGTCTCGCTTTGCTGGGCAGTGGTCACGCCTTTTTGCACCGGCAGGCGGATCAGCACTTCACGCGCGGAGCCAAAGTTCTGCACCTGCACCTCGGCATAACCCAAACCCGAAATCACGCCGCGCACTTTGGGCAAATCGGCCGGTTGGCTGTAACTCACTTCCATCAGGGTGCCGCCGGTGAATTCCACCGACAAATGCAAACCCCTGCTGAACAAAAAGAACACGGCCAAGAAGAACGTGACGAATGACACCGCGTTCAGCACCAAGGCATGGCGCATGAAGGGGATGTCTTTTCTGATTTTGAACAATTCCATGGTCTTTACCCCTTAATCGGCTTTCACCGCAGTGCCAGCCTCTGGGCGCCAAACGGTACCAATCGACACCGATTTGAGTTTCTTCTTGCCGCCGTACCAAAGGTT
>CANGZO010000201.1 GCA_947458305.1 Comamonadaceae bacterium | reverse complement strand
TTTCCGGTGTTTGGCAAGTTTCAGGACACGATCCAGCGCTGGCTGATCGAGAGCCTGGTGCCCGAGAGCATCGCCCGCCAAGTGCTCAGTTACCTCACCCAGTTCTCGCTCAAGGCCAGCCGGCTGGGCACAGCCGGGTTGTTGGCCGTGCTGCTGTCGGCGGTGTTTTTGATGGTCACGATCGAGCGCACCTTGGGCCAGATCTGGCGCTTGCAGCGGCAGAGGCCCTTGCCGCAGCGGGTGCTGCTGTATTGGTCGGCCATCACGCTGGGACCTTTGCTGTTGGGCAGCAGTTTGGCCGTCACGTCTTTTGTGGT
The DNA here is from genome assembly GCA_947458305.1 of Comamonadaceae bacterium. GTDB lineage: Bacteria > Pseudomonadota > Gammaproteobacteria > Burkholderiales > Burkholderiaceae_C > Limnohabitans_A. The sequence continues at coordinate 3,846 of CANGZO010000201.1, read as the reverse complement.
CGCGGCTTCGCGGGATGTGGTGAATGTTTTGCCCGGTTCGACCCGGTGGTTGTTGGATGGGTTTGAGTTTTTGATGCTGACCGCTTGCGTGAGCGGCTTGTATTTTTATGTGCCCTACACCCGGGTGCGTTGGCGGCATGCCATCACGGCCGGCTTTTTGGTGGCGGGTTCGCTCGAAGTGGCCAAAAAATTGATGGCTTTTTACCTGCTCGAGGTGCCCACCTATTCGCTGGTGTACGGAGCTTTTGCTGCGGTGCCGATTTTGCTGGTCTGGATTTATGTGACCTGGCTGCTGGTCTTGCTGGGCGCGGTGCTGGCGTCCAGTTTGCCCGAGTTGGGGCGGCCGGTATGGCGCAAGCCTGAAGGTGCGGGGTGGTCATTCAGGCTCGCATTGGAGGTGCTGGCCGAGTTGAATGCCGCCAAAGCCACCGAGCGACGTGGGCGCAGCGTCGACGAGCTGGCCGCGTTTTTGAGGGTTGAAACCGAGGAGTTGCGCCAAGTGTTGGCGGTGCTGCAAAGCTTGGACTGGGTAGGCCGCTTGAGTGAGCAAAACGACTTGGGTCAAGCCCGTTTGGTCTTGCTGGTGGACCCCCACATGGCCAGTGTGGCGCCGCTGGCCGATCGTTTGCTGGTGTTGCGGGGATCTGCCACCGACCCGCTGTGGCTGCAAACCGGGCTGGACCAGATTCGGCTGGTGCAACTGTTTAAAAACTGACCCGCCCGCGCCACATGTCGCGGTACATCACCCAGTCGCCCATGAAGCTGTAGAGCGGGCGTTTGAAGCTGGCGGGCTTGTTTTTTTCGAACACAAAGTGCCCGATCCAGGCGCAACCGTAACCACACAGCAGGGCGTAAAAAAAGTACTGCGGCTTGCCTGTTGCAGCCAACATGGCCAGACACATCAGGCTCAAAGTGCTGCCCACAAAGTGCATGCGGCGGCAGGTTCGGTTGCTGTGTTCGCTCAAATAAAAGGGGTAGAACTCGGCAAAGCTGGCGTGCTGCGGTGCAGGTGTTTCAGCGGGGTTCATGGCGTGTCTCCTGGGGTGGATCAGATTGAAAATGGCGCCTGCAAAAAGCCCCGAAACCGCGCCCGACCCCCTCGCACCGGGGCCTGGGGGAGTTGGTAGTTCGGAAAGCGTTGCAAAAAGCGGCCAATCGCGATGCGGCCTTCGAGCCGGGCCAGGCTCAGGCCCGCGCACTGGTGCACCCCAAAACCAAAAGCCAGGTGTTTGTTGCCGGTGCGGCGCAGGTCCAGCTGTTCGGGGTTGGCATAAACGGCCGGGTCGCGGTTGGCCGCGCCGATGCACAGCGTGACCAAAGCGCCTGCGGGCAGATCGACACCATTGACCTGCGTGGCTTGAAGGGCGCGGCGGTTGCCCAGTTGATTGGACGATTCAAAACGTAAAAACTCGTCCACTGCCAGCCCCATGATCTGATCACGTTCTTCGGCGCTGGCAGCGGTATGCAGGTCGGCCTTCAGTTGTTCGCGCTGCGCAGGCCATTCTTGCAGGCTGATGAGGGCGTTACCGATCAGGTTGGTGGTGGTCTCGTGCCCGGCGTTGAGCAAAAACACGCAGTTGTGCAGCAGCTCAACTTCGCTCAGGGCGTCTACACCCCTGTCTCCATCTTGCTCACCCTGGATCAAGCGGGTCAACACATCGTGCTCCGGGTCGCCAGGGTGCAGGCGTCGATCCGCCACCAGATCGCGCAGATAGGCGAGGAACTCGGTCACGCTGCGGTTGCCGAGTGTTTCTTGCTCCGGCGTGAGGGCAGGCTCCAGCGCACCCAAAATGGCCAGCGACCAGGCCCGCAGAGGTTCGCGGTCGGCTTGCGGTACATCCAGCAAATTGCCAATGATCTCCACCGGTATGGCCGAGGCAAAGTCTTCGATCAGGTCGCCGCCGCCTTGGGCCTCGATCTTGTCCAGCAGGCTATCGACCAACAACACCAAGCCGGGTTCCATGGCTTCGATGGCACGGCGGGTCAGCGCCCCCATGATCAGGCGGCGCACCCGGGTGTGCCGCGGCGGGTCGTTGAAGACCAGGCTGTTGGTGTGGTGCTCAAAGAGAGGAGCCAGGCCATCGGGGGTGGCCAAGGGCGGCTGGTTGAAAGGCGCGTGGTTGTACTTGGGGCCGAACTCTACTTGCTTGTCGGAACTGAAGACCTTGGCGTCGCGGTACACCGCCACCAAATCGGCATGGCGCGTGAGGAAATACGAGCCGTCGGGCATGCGCTTGAAAGGCTCGGCCTCGCGCAGGGCGGCATAGACCGGATACGGGTTGTCTAGAAAGTCACGTGGCAAGGCACGCAGGTCCAGCGATTGGGCTATTTCCTGGGCCCTCTCAGCCGACAAGGGCGGGGTGATGTGGGCAGCCAATGTGTTCATGTTGTGGGCGCGTACCGCTGCGCGTGAAGGGCCGTCACGCTCATGGCTTCAAAAAATCCTTGAGCGCCTGCAACACGCCCTCGGGTGCTTCGGTCATGAGCGAATGGCCTGCGGGCAGCTTCACCACCTTGGGTTTGGCGCACAGGTCAATCAGGCTTTGCGCGGCCTTGGGTGGTGTCATCTGGTCGGCGTTGCCCAACACAAACAGGGTGGGGCAAGTGACCTTTGGCATGGCCGCTTCTGCGCCTCGGTAGTCGTCGCAAGCTTTGAAACCGGTGTGAAACACATTGACCTGTGTGTTGCTGGCCAGCACCCGGCGCATCAGCGCTTTGCTGCCGCCATATAGCCAGGTGCCGGGGCCCAAGGCAGAAGGCGGTGGGGCCAACGTGGCATGCGAAAAGTTGTTGACCATGTCAATCGCCTTGAAGGGGGCGCTGACCGATAGATCGAGCAAAGCGGGTGACACAGCCATGGGGTAGGCGGTGCCCACCATCACCAGCTGGCTCACGCGCCCCGGGTGAGCAGCGGCGTCACGGGCGGTGGCTTCGAGGGCGATGAGCGAACCAAAGCTGTGGCCGATCAAGGCGGCTTTCTCGATCTTCAGCGCATCGAGCAAGGTCATGACGGTGTCGGCGGCCTCTTCCACGCTTTGCGGCGGTGTGCCCGCGCTTTTGCAGTGCCCAGGCAGGTCAATGGCCAGCACGTTCCAGCCGTGGTGCGCCATGTAGCGGGTTTGCAAAATCCAGACGCTGTGGTCGTTGAGCACGCCATGGATGAACACGGCGGTGGGCTGCGCGTGATTGAAGGGCTTGCCGCCGGTGTAGGCGTAGAGCGTGTGGGTGGGCAGTGGAATGTGCATGGTGGGTGGAAGTTCAAACGTCCGGGATCAGGCGTTTGCCCAAGCAAACCACCACGTCTTCTTGGTAGCCCAAGGATTGGTAGAAAGCCACCACAGAGGCATTGCTGGCCCGGACCAACAAGCTCAGTTTGGGGCAGCCCGATTCGAGCAAAAGCGCCTCGCCCTTTTGCATCAATTTTTTGGCGTAGCCTTGGCGCTGGTGCGCTGGGGCGACAGCCAAATAATTGACCCAGCCGCGGTGGCCTTCGTAGCCAAACATGACCGTGGCCATGAGCTGACCGTCCACCTCGCCCACCAAAAACAGGTCTGGCCTAACTTGCAGCTTGCGCGCGATGTCTTTGTAAGGGTCGTTCCAGGGGCGGGTGAGATCGCAGGCTTGCCAGAGGGACACCACGGCGGCTTCGTCACGATTTTGGTAAGGGCGTATGTCCATGGTCATGATGCTTTCTCCGCAGCTTTGAGGGCTTTCTTTAGGTCGTCGATCAAATCGGCCGGGTCTTCCAGACCAATCGACAGCCGGATCGTGCCGGGGCCAATGCCGCTGGCTCCCAGAGCCTCGTCGCTCATGCGGAAATGCGTGGTGCTGGCCGGGTGGATCACC
>CANGZO010000200.1 GCA_947458305.1 Comamonadaceae bacterium | reverse complement strand
GAAACGGCTCTTGCAAAACCAAGCCAATTTGGCTGCGGTAATCGGCGATTTTCAATTGCCGAATGTCGGTGCCATCCAATTCAATCGACCCATCGGTCACATCGTAAAAGCGACAAATCAGGTTGACCAAAGTGCTTTTGCCAGAGCCACTGTGCCCCACCAGGCCAATCATCTGGCCCGGCAAAATGTCCAGGTTCAACTGACGGATCACAGCCCGGTTGCCATAGCGAAAGCCGGCATCACGCACCGTGATGCGACCCTGCACGCGCTCTGGCAAAGCCACTGGACGAACGGGCTCGGGCACGCTGGAAACATGGTCCAAGATGTCAAAGATCCGCTTGGCCCCCGAAGCCGCTTTTTGCGTGTGCGAGACGATGCGGCTCATGGTGTCCAAGCGGCCGTAAAAGCGGCCGATGTAGGCCAGAAAAGCCGTCAACACCCCCACGGTGATTTGGTCTTTCGACACCAACCAAATGCCAAAGCCCCACACCACCAACAAGCCCACCTCGGTCATGAGGGTGACGGTGGGTGAAAACAAGGCCCAAACACGGTTCAAGCGGTCATTCACCATCAGGTTGTGCTGGTTTGAATCTCTGAACCGCTTGGACTCACGGTCTTCTTGTGCAAAGGCCTTGACCACCCGGATGCCGGGGATGGTGTCGGCCAACACATTGGTCACTTCGGCCCAGACGCGGTCAATTTTTTCAAAGCCCGTGCGCAAACGTTCGCGCACCAGGTGAATCAGCCAAGCGATGAACGGCAGGGGCAGCAAAGTCACCAAGGCCAGGGTGGGGTTGATCGTGAACAAGATGACCGCGGTCATCAAAATCATCAGCACATCGGTCGCAAAATCCAGCAGGTGCAACGACAAAAACACATTGATACGGTCTGTTTCATTGCCGATGCGGGCGATCAAGTCGCCGGTACGGCGATCCCCAAAATACTCCAAGGACAAATTCAACAAATGGTCGTAGGTGGTCGTGCGCAGATCGGCCCCAATGCGCTCGGACACCAAAGCCAAAATATAGGTCTTGGCCCAACCCAAGCCCCAGGCCAGTAAAGCCGCACCGAACAGACCCAACAGGTAAAGTGACACGAGCCCCGAATCGATGGGCACGCCGTTTTGGTAGGGAATCAACACCTCGTCCATCAGGGGCATGGTCAAGTAAGGGGGCACCAAAGTGGCTGCGGTGGAGGCCAAGGTCAGCACAAAGCCTGCAAACAATGACTTTTTGTAGGGCTTGGCAAAACGCCAAAGTTTCAGCAGCGTCCACGTCGACGGGGGTGCAAGGTCTTCGCGACCACAGCTTGGACACTCGTCATCGTCTTCTCGCATGACCGCTTGGCACACAGGGCACACGGCAACCGACAAACTTTGCTGCAACGGTGTGCCATGGCCCGAAAGCTGGGCTTGCTGTTTTTCAAACTGGGCAACCCAGCGGGCCGCAGCCGATTGCAAGCCCAAAGTGAACCGCCACACGGCCAGCTGTCCGGTTGGCGAAACCAATGCCAAAGTCCCCACTCCGGCGTGATCGCTCAGCTTGAGGCTCAAATCTGGCTGCAGTGGCCAGCTTTGCCAAGTTTTTTGCTCGCCCGAGCCAAACAAGACCCTTTGATCGGTCAAAATCACCAGGTTTTTGGCGAAAAACAATTTCCCATCAAGGTCAACCTCAAGACCGGCTGAGACGTTTTCTTGGGGTTGAAGAATGGCGTGAACTTCTGCTTGCCAAGCCTCCGGAATCCCCGGAAGCGGCAAAACTGAAGCAGGTGTTGGAATCATGTCAAAAAACCGCGGTGTGCCCCTTCACGCAGATGGTGCGGAGCGAGAATGAAAACCTTGATCTGGCCCACTGCTTCCACAAGATTGCCCATGTTTATTTTGAATCCTGGTTTTTCAGCGCACTTGAAGGCCAATGCCACAATCGGCAGTTCATTGTATCGCCGCACCTTTTGCATATGAGTCCCAAAAATATCGAATTTCTGCGCATGACGTATTTGCGCGGACCCAACATCTGGACCTACCGCTCGGTGATGGAAGCCCTGATCGACATCGGAGAGCTGGAAGACTTCCCCTCCAACCTGTTGCCTGGCTTCAATGAGCGGCTCAAGGCTTGGTTGCCACTGATGATCGAGCACCACTGCACCCCGGGTGTTCGTGGTGGTTTTTTTCAACGCCTGGACACAGGCACCTGGGCTGGGCACATTCTGGAGCACGTCAGCCTGGAATTGCAAACCCTGGCGGGCATGCCCATGGCCTTTGGCAAAGCGCGAGAAGCCGGTCCGCGTGGCGTGTACAAAGTGGTGATCCGCACAGACAACGAAACCGTGGGCAGAAAGTCGCTCGAACTCTCGCGCGAGCTGATTTTGGCCGCCATCCACGACACCCCCTTTGATGTGCCTGGCGCCGTTGCCCAGTTGGCCCTGACGGTCGATGCTCTGCACGTAGGCCCCAGCACCTCCAGCATTGTGGAGGCGGCCTATGCACGTCGCGTACCTTTCATCCGACTGAATGTGGGCAACTTGGTCCAGCTGGGCCATGGCGTCAAGCAGCGCCGCATCTGGACGGCCGAGACCGACCGGACCAGCGCCATTGCCGAGGGCATCTCCAGAGACAAAGACTTGACCAAAAAACTCTTGGCCATGTGCGGCGTGCCCATTCCCGAAGGTCAAGTGGTGGACAGTCCAGCGGCCGCCTGGATCGCTGCTCAAGAGATCGGTCTGCCCGTTTGCGTCAAGCCCAGCAATGGCAACCGCGCACGCGGAGTGTCGCTTGACCTGAGCACCCAAAGCGAGATCGAAACCGCCTACGACATTGCCTTGGCTCAGGGTCGTGATGTCATCGTTGAGCGCTTTGTTCGTGGTTCTGAGCACCGTTTGCTGGTGGTGGGCGATCGCATGATTGCCGCATGCCGCGGGGAAGGTGCCAGCGTCACTGGCGATGGCCAACACACTGTGCGCGAACTGGTCGAGCTCCAAATCAATTCAGATCCCCGCCGCGGCAGCGTCGGCAGCTTGCCCCTCGAATTGGTGGTCCTGGCAGACAACAGCCCAGAAGTGCTGGAACTCGCTCGCCAAGGCTTGACCATCGACAGCGTGCCCGCACTGGGGCAATCTGTGCTGGTCAAACGCACCGGCAACATGACCACCGATATCACCGATGTGGTTCACCCCGATGTGGCGGCTCAGGCGGTTCTGGCCGCGCGCGTGGTGGGCTTGGACATCGCAGGCGTGGATGTGGTGACCCCCGACATTTGCCAACCCTTGGGGACTCAGGGTGTGGTGGTTGAAGTCAATGCAGGCCCCAGCCTGTTGATGCACTTGAACCCTGCCGAAGGTCAGCCCCGACTGGTGGGTCAAGCAATTGCCGAACACCTCATCTCGCCCACGGAGACAGGCCGGATTCCCGTGGTCGGCCTGATGGGCGATGGCGACACCACCAAAAGCGCCAAACTGATCGCTTGGCTTTTGCATTTGCAAGGCCTGTTCACAGGTCTGGCCTGTGCTGAAGGCTTGTACGCCAACCAACGTTGCCTCTTCAAAGGCAATGCCATGGACTTTGACCAAGCAGAACGTTTGCTCATCAACCGCTCGGTTGAAGCCGCGGTCTTTGAAAGCGATGCCCGCCATCTGCTCACCCAAGGTTTGGCCTATGACCGCTGCCAAGTTGGCATCGTCACCCAAATGCCCAAAGCAGCTCCGCTGGAAGATTTGTACCCAGGGCCTGACGAAAAAATGCCCAGCTACATCCGCACCCAAATCGACTTGGTGCTGCCCACGGGCTATGCCGTCTTGAATGCAGAGGATGAGGCGGTGGCCGATCTCGCCGAATTTTGCGACGGCGGTGTGATCCTTTTTGCATCCGATGAGCACCAAGAACGGCTGCAGGCCCACCAAAAAGAAGGCGGACGCGTGGGCTTTTGGCGCGATGGCCAGTTGATTTTGGCCGAAGGCGCCGCCGAGCAGTCGGTGTTGTCCGTTCAGCGTCCCGGGGTGTCACGTTTGCTGAAAAACAACTTACTCAGCACCCAAGACATGCTTGTGGCCGCTTGTGCGGCTTGGGCCATGGGCATGGATGCAGACCTGATTCGCGCCGGTGTCAAAAGTTACGGCCAAATCCCGGCAGCCTGAATCGGCTCGACAAAAAACAACAGGAACCGATCCTCATGGAAG
>CANGZO010000199.1 GCA_947458305.1 Comamonadaceae bacterium | reverse complement strand
TCAGCACCAGCGAAGTCACCAAAGAAACCCAGATCATTGCCATCTACGGCAAAGGCGGCATTGGCAAAAGCTTCACGCTGGCCAACCTGTCGTACATGATGGCTCAACAAGGCAAAAAAGTGTTGCTGATCGGCTGCGACCCCAAGAGCGACACCACGAGTTTGCTGTTCGGTGGCAAAGCCTGCCCGACCATCATCGAGACCTCATCGCGCCTCAAGCTCTCCGGCCAAGCCGTGAGCATTGGCGACGTCTGCTTCAAACGCGATGGCGTGTTCGCCATGGAACTCGGTGGCCCCGAAGTCGGTCGCGGTTGTGGCGGTCGCGGCATCATCCACGGCTTTGAAACCCTCGAAAAACTCGGTTTCCACGACTGGGGCTTTGATTACGTGCTGCTCGACTTTTTGGGCGACGTGGTCTGCGGCGGCTTTGGCCTGCCGATTGCCCGCGACATGTGCCAAAAAGTCATCGTGGTGGCCAGCAACGACTTGCAGTCGCTGTATGTGGCCAACAACGTGTGCTCGGCGGTGGAGTATTTCCGCAAGCTCGGCGGCAATGTCGGCGTGGCCGGCATGGTCATCAACAAGGACGATGGCACAGGCGAAGCCCAGGCCTTTGCCACCAACGCCGGTATTCCTGTGTTGGCTGCGATCCCCGCCAACGAAGACATCCGCCGCAAGAGCGCCAGCTACGAAATCATCGGCCGGCCTGACGGCGAGTGGGGCCCGTTGTTCGCCGAATTGGCCAAGAACGTGGCCGAGGCACCGCCCCAGCGCCCCAAGCCCCAGACCCAGGACCAGTTGCTGGGCCTGTTCAGCGCCGACGTGGTCGGCCGCAACGTGGTGCTCGAGCCTGCCACCGTGTTCGACATGGTGGGCAAGCACGAAGACATCAAGCCCTCGCTGGAAGTCGTCTACGACGCGGCTTGAGCCTTGTTGCACCCCACCCGCTGAAAAACCCGCTGACACACCCAGGACACGGCCATGACACGCACCATCCCGATTCACCCCAGCCCCAAAGCTGCTGACCCTGCCAACCCGGCAGGGCTGCAAGGCGACGGCATGGGTTGCCACGCTGGGACAGAGGCCATGGTGGCTGCCGCCAAAGAGGCTGGCAAGTCCGAGGTGCTGGACCAATACGCCCGCGACTACCCGCGCCAGCCGGATGCCGGTCCGCACGACCAGCCGCAAAGCATGTGCCCTGCCTTTGGTTCGCTGCGCGTGGGTTTGCGCATGAAGCGCACCGCCACCATCCTGTCCGGCTCGGCTTGCTGCGTGTATGGGCTTACTTTTACATCGCATTTTTACGGCGCCCGCCGCAGTGTGGGCTACGTTCCCTTCAACTCCGAGTCGTTGGTCACGGGCAAGCTGTTTGAAGACATTCGCGATGCGGTGCACGCTGAGGCGGACCCGGACCAGGTGGACACTGTCGTCATCATCAACCTGTGTGTGCCGACAGCCAGCGGCGTGCCGCTGCAGCTGCTGCCCAAAGAGATCAACGGTGTGCGCATCATCGGCATCGACGTGCCCGGTTTTGGCGTGCCCACCCATGCCGAAGCCAAAGATGTGCTGGCTGGTGCGATGCTCAAATACGCCCGCGAAGAAATCATGAGCGGCCCAGTGGCCGCGCCGCGTGCCGGGCGCGGTGACTTGCCCACGGTGGCCTTGTTGGGCGAAATGTTCCCGGCCGATCCGGTCATCATCGGCCAAATGCTCGCCCCCATGGGCCTGGCCGCAGGCCCTGTGGTGCCCACCCGCGAGTGGCGCGAGCTCTATGCCGCGCTCGACTGCTCGGTGGCTGCGGCCATCCACCCGTTCTACACCGCCAGCGTGCGCGAATTCAAAGCGGCGGGTCGCCCCGTCGTGGGCTCGGCCCCTGTGGGGCTGGAGGGCACACAAGACTGGCTGCAAAACATTGGCCAGGCTGCTGGCATCGCACAGTCGCAAATCGATGTGGCGCGCAATCAAGCCCTTTCGCAAATGCGCGGTCTGTTGATGCAAAAACCGATTTCGGGCCGCATCACCCTGAGCGGCTACGAAGGCTCTGAGTTGTTGGTCGGCCGTTTGCTCATCGAGTGCGGTGCCGATGTCCGCTATGTGGGCTCTGCTTGCCCTGCCACCGAGTGGAACGCACACGACATCGAATGGCTCAAAGCCAAAGGCGTGCAGGTGCAAATGCGTGCCTCGCTCGAGCAAGACCTGAATGCCATGTACGAATACCGGCCGCAACTGGCCATTGGCACCACCCCGGTGGTGCAAATCGCCAAACAAAACAGCGTGCCCTCCTTGTACTTCACCAACCTGATCTCGGCCAGGCCCTTGATGGGTGTGGCCGGTGCCGGTTCGCTGGTGCAGGTGGTGCAAGCGGCCATGGGCAACCAGGCCCGCTTTGACGCCATGAAGGATTTCTTTGGCGATGTGGGCGCGGGCCATGCCGCAGGCGTCTGGGAGTCGGTGCCCAAAGATCGCCCTGAGTTCAAAGCCGAAACCCGCCGCCAGATTGAAAAGCTCTTGAAAAAGCGCAAAGCCGAGGAGATGGGCTCATGAACCAAGTGTCTCCACCCCCCAGCTCGGTGGCCAAGCCCAAATCGCCGCTCATCCTCGACCACGACCGCGCAGGCGGTTACTGGGGCGCGGTGTACGTGTTCACCGCCATCAAAGGCTTGCAGGTCGTGATCGACGGCCCGGTGGGCTGCGAAAACTTGCCGGTGACTTCGGTGTTGCATTACACCGACGCTTTGCCACCCCACGAGTTGCCCATTGTGGTGACCGGTCTGGCCGAAGAGCAGCTGGGCCGCGAAGGCACCGAAGGGGCCATGAAGCGCGCCCATGCCACGCTCGACCCCGAACTGCCCGCCGTGGTGGTGACCGGCTCGATTGCCGAGATGATCGGTGGTGGCGTCACACCCGAGGGCACCAACATCGCCCGCTTTTTGCCGCGCACCATTGACGAAGACCAATGGCAGTGCGCCAACCGCGCCATGTATTGGTTGTGGAGCGAATACGGACTGCGCAAAGTGCCTGCCCGCAAGCCTTTTGAAGACCGTCCGGTGGGCGAAAAGCCCCGCGTCAACATCATCGGACCTTGCTACGGCACCTTCAACAGCGCCAGTGATTTGGCCGAAATTCGACGCTTGGTGCAAGGCATTGGCGCCGAGGTCAACATGGTCTTCCCGTTGGGCAGTCATTTGGCCGACGTTTCGCGCTTGGTCGAGGCCGATGTGAACATCTGCATGTACCGCGAATTCGGCCGCATGCTGTGCGAAGCGCTGGAGCGCCCCTACTTGCAGGCGCCCATTGGTTTGCACAGCACCACCAACTTCTTGCGCAAGCTGGGCGACTTGTTGCACCTGGACCCTGAGCCCTTCATTGAGCGTGAAAAGCACACCACCCTCAAACCCATGTGGGACCTGTGGCGCTCGGTCACCCAAGATTTCTTTGCCACCGCGAGCTTTGCGGTGGTGGCAGGCGAGACCTATTCGCGGGGCCTCAAAAACTTCCTTGAAAAAGAAATGGGCTTGCCCTGTCGCTTCAGTGTGTCGCGCACCGCGGGCAACAAGACCGACAACGCCACCGTGCGCGAATTGGTCAAAACCCAAACGCCTTTGATCATGTTTGGCAGTTACAACGAACGCATGTACCTGAGCGAGATCTCGGGTGGCAGCCCGATGCGCGCCGCTTTCATTCCCGCATCGTTTCCGGGCGCCATCATTCGCCGCCACACCGGGACGCCCTTCATGGGTTACAGCGGCGCAAGCTACCTGATTCAAGAAGTGTGCAACGCGCTGTTTGATGCGCTGTTCCACATCCTGCCCCTGGGCACCGAGATGGACAAGGCCCCAGCCACGCAAGCGCGTGGCGTGGTGGCCCCCAACGCCAGCTGGCAAGACCAGGCACAAAAGCGCTTGCGCGATGTGGTGCAAAGCCAGCCGGTGCTGGTGCAGATTTCAGCGGCCAAGCGTTTGCGTGACCAGGCCGAACAACTCTCGCAGGCGCAAGGCCAAAACGAAGTGACCGAAGCCCATGTGAACGCGGCCAGCCGTGAACTGGGCTTGGGGGTGGCGGCATGAGCCACACCAGGATCAACACAACAGCAGGGGCCGACATGTTCGGTGCCTTGACCAGGATGTCGTGGCCTTTGGCTGCGGATGCCCATCTGCGCGGGCTGTGCGCAACCCGGGTCGCAAGGC
>CANGZO010000198.1 GCA_947458305.1 Comamonadaceae bacterium | reverse complement strand
CGGTGTTCAACCGCTACCACTCCGAGACCGGCATGCTGCGCTACATCCGCCAGCTGTCCGACAAAGACCTGGCGCTGGACCGCAGCATGATCCCGCTGGGCAGCTGCACCATGAAACTCAACGCCACCAGCGAGATGATCCCGATCACCTGGCCCGAGTTTGCAGGCGTCCACCCTTTTGCCCCGGCCGACCAACTGGCGGGCTACCAACTGCTGGACCAACAGCTTCGCGACTGGCTGTGCCAGGCCACCGGTTACAAAGGCATCAGCCTGCAGCCCAATGCCGGATCGCAAGGCGAATACGCCGGTCTCTTGGTCATTCAGGCCTACCACCGTGCCCAGGGCCAAGGCCACCGCAACATCTGCCTGATCCCATCCAGCGCGCACGGCACCAACCCGGCCAGCGCGCAGATGGTCGGCATGACTGTGGTGGTCACCAAGTGCGACGAGAACGGCAACGTGGACATGGCCGACCTGCAAGCCAAGTGCGAGCAGCACAGCGCCAATCTGGCCGCGGTCATGATCACCTACCCCAGCACGCACGGCGTGTTCGAGACCCAAGTCAAGCAGCTCTGCGAATTGGTGCACCAACACGGCGGCCGCGTCTACGTGGACGGCGCCAACATGAACGCCCTGGTGGGCGTGGCCGCTCCGGGTGAGTTTGGCGGCGACGTGAGCCATCTGAACCTGCACAAGACCTTCTGCATCCCGCACGGCGGTGGCGGCCCGGGCGTTGGCCCCGTGTGCGTGGTGGAAGACTTGGTGCCTTATTTGCCCGGTCATGCCACAGGCGGCGTGCCGGTCAACGGTGTGGGTGCAGTCAGCGCTGCGCCGCTGGGCAATGCCGCCGTGCTGCCCATCAGCTGGATGTACTGCCGCATGATGGGCGCCGAGGGCCTGAAGCATGCCACCGAGGCGGCGATTTTGGCGGCCAACTACATCAGCAAGCGCCTGGCACCCCACTACCCCACGCTGTACGCCGGTGACAACGGCCATGTGGCCCACGAGTGCATCCTGGACCTGCGGCACTTCAAGGAAACCTGCGGCGTGATGGCCGAAGACGTGGCCAAGCGATTGATGGACTATGGCTTTCACGCCCCCACGCTGAGCTTCCCTGTGGCCAACACCCTGATGGTCGAGCCCACCGAAAGCGAAACGCTCGAAGAGATCGACCGCTTCATCGACGCGATGATCGCCATCCGTGAGGAAATCCGCCAAGTCGAAGCCGGCACCTGGCCACAAGACAACAACCCGCTGAAACACGCGCCGCACACCGCAGACAGCCTGCTGGGCAGCGAATGGGCCCGCCCCTACAGCCGCGAAGTTGGCTCGGCGCAAGCCCAGCGCGTGCCGGGCAGCGTGAAGTACTGGCCTCAGGTGGGTCGGGTCGACAACGTCTACGGCGACCGCAACCTGTTTTGCAGCTGCATCCCGGTGGGCGAGTACGCCTGATCCACCCATAAAGGAAGACCCACACTCCAAAATCAAATACCCGCATCGGGAGAGACTGTCACCTCAGACAGCGCCGAAGGAGCAACCACCCCGGAAACTCTCAGGCCAAAGGACCGATGCAGGTCGACACAGCCGTGTCAAAAACTCTGAAGAGCGACCCGGGTTCGTCACCCGGGACCACCGCAGGAGCAAGCCTCATACGAGGTGAATCTCTCAGGTTTCAAACAGAGGGGGTCATGCAGCACACATCCGGTGTGCCGCTTGCCCACTTGTTTGAGACGAATCAAAGAGAGAAAAGCTTCATGAAAAAACACATGGTTGTCATCGGCGGCGGCATCACGGGCGTCACCTCCGCGTATGCCCTGGTTCAACAGGGTTTTGACGTCACCCTGATCGAAAAAAATCGCTACCCCGGCATGGAAACATCCTATGCCAATGGTGGCCAACTGTCGGCCTCCAACGCCGAAGTCTGGACCCACCCCTCCACCATCATCAAGGGCCTGAAGTGGATGCTCAAAAGCGATGCCCCTTTGCTGATGAACCCCACCCCCACCTGGCACAAGCTCAGCTGGATGGCCGAGTTCATGGCTGCCATGCCCAAGTACCGAGACAACACCATCGCGACCGCCCAGCTGGCCATTGAATCGCGGGAACACCACTTTGCCTGGGCCAAGGCCGAAGGCATCGAGTTCGACCACAAGCGCGAAGGCATCCTGCATTTTTACCGCGACAAAAAGGGCTTTGACCATGCGGGCGAAGTCTCCAAGCTGCTGGCCCAGGGCGGCTTGCCCCGCCGCGCGGTGACGCCCGAGGAAATCAAAGCCATTGAGCCCACACTGCACGGCCATTACTACGGCGGCTACTTCACCGAAAGCGACTCCACCGGCGACATCCACAAGTTCACCTACGGCCTGGCCAAAGCTTGCGAGCGCCTGGGTGTGAAGATCCTGAACGAACACGAAGTCCTGAGCGTGGCCGCCAACGGCCAAAGCGCTTTCGTGCAGGTCAAGCATGCCGGTGATACCGACTCGTTGACCTTTGACGGCATTGTGATTTGTGCAGGCGTACATGGCCGCCACCTGGCCGCGCAGCTGGGTGACCGCCTGAACATCTACCCCGTCAAGGGCTACTCGATCACCGTCAATCTGCCCGATGGTGCCAGCCAGGCTGCAGCACCGCAGGTCAGCCTGCTGGACGACGAGACCAAACTGGTCACCAGCCGCTTGGGCGATGACCGTTTCAGGGTTGCGGGCACCGCCGAATTCAACGGCATCAATCTGGACATCCGCGCCGACCGCATCCAGCCCCTGATCCAGTGGGTCAACCAGTGCTTCCCAGACATCGACACCCGCAAAGTGGTGCCTTGGGCTGGCCTGCGCCCCATGATGCCCAACATGCTGCCGCGCGTGGGTGCGGGCAATAAGGCCAACGTGTTCTACAACACCGGCCACGGCCACTTGGGCTGGACGCTGAGCGCCATCACGGCACACCAATTGACAGGCCATGTGATGGCCGCTATGCAGGACAATGTGCGCTCCTTCATGACCCCTGCCACCGCCTGACCATGACACTTCACGTCCTGCCCGTTGATTACCAAAACCCCACGCACCGCCAAGCTTTGGTGATGCTTTTGGACGCCTATGCCCAAGACCCGATGGGCGGAAGCGAGCCATTGGCGCAGGATGTGAAAGCGCGCTTGTGCGATGACCTGGCCGCACGCACCGATGCGGCCAGTTTCATCGCCTGGCTGGGCGATGCCCCGGTGGGGCTCATCAACTGCATCGAGGGCTATTCGACCTTCAAGGCGCAGCCCCTGATGAACATCCACGACATCGCTGTGCTACCGGGTCACCGGGGTGCAGGCGTTGGCCAGGCTTTGCTGGCGGCTGCCGAGCAGCACGCCAAAGTCCGCGGCTGCTGCAAGCTGACGTTGGAAGTGCTGACGGGTAACACCCGGGCCTTAAAAAGTTATCTGGGCTTTGGCTTTGAGCCTTACGCGCTCGACCCCGCCGCGGGACAAGCCAGCTTCATGCAGAAGTGGCTTTAGCCAACTGCCACTGCTCTTTGAGCCAGCGCTTGAGTTCGGCATCGTTCTGAATGCGTCGTAAATCGGCCGCCAAGCTGTCGGCGCTGTGGCGCTGGTCGGCCTGGATGCGCTGCAGGGCTTGCGTCATCGTCGCCTCTTCGGCATCGGCGCGCACCGGCACGCACAACTCGCGGCTCAAGCGGTTTTCCAGCTGATCCAGATCGTCTTCAAGCGCCGCCACCTGCTCCTTGAGCAACAAGGACATGGCGATCAGCTTGTCGTCGGCCATGCGTGCCGTGCCTGGCTTGTTTGTGGCGTTGATCTGCGTCACTTGCATTTGTAAACGCAACAAAGTGGTCAGGTCGTTTTTTTCATAAGCGGCGTTGACTTCGCTCATCAGCGCGGTTTTGCGCAGGCGTTCAGTTTCATCGGGCTCGCGGTCTGGGTGCAAAGCACTGGCCAGTTGCCGAAAGAGGGTTCGGATGGCACTTTTGGCATCCAGCGCGCGCATCAGCGCCGCAGGCACTTCGCCTTTATCGGCGGCAGCGCTTTTCTTTTGGGCTTGTTTTTGCGCCTTTCGGGCGGCACGCTTGGCCGCTTTGCGTTGCTCGTCGGCCTCTTGCTGGCGTTGCCATTGGCGCATGCCCGCTTGCATCATCTCTTCGGGCGTTTGGTATTGGTCCGGCTTTTCAATGGGTTGGCCCAGCGCTT
>CANGZO010000197.1 GCA_947458305.1 Comamonadaceae bacterium | reverse complement strand
CAGTTTGCTGGTGGAGGAGACTGGATTCGAACCAGTGTAGGCGTAAGCCAACAGATTTACAGTCTGCCCCCTTTAGCCACTCGGGCACCCCTCCAGAAGCGAGTCTTAGATTATGCCATCTTTTTGTGACTGAGCGCAAGTTCACGCTCAACTTTTCACCAAGCGATGGTTTTTTGACCGGTTTGCGCTGCAAAATGCTGGGCGCTAGCGAAATGCCCGCAACCCATAAAAGGCAAGGGCGGGCGCAAAGCGGACAGTGGCGAAGGGTGATTGGCCTCTAGGATTAAATGCCGAGATGACCCCGCCACGGCTTCCACGATTTTTTTCTTGGCCTGGGCGTGCGCGCCCCACAACATGAACACAACAGGCCTGGGGCTTTGGGCCACGGCGGTGATCAAGGCATCGGTCAACACCTCCCAGCCCCAACCGGCGTGGCTGCCCGCCTGTCCCGCCTCAACCGTCAAACAGGTGTTGAGCAGCAAAACGCCCTGCCGAGCCCAGTGCACCAAAGACCCGTCGGCGGGAGTTGGCACCCCAAGGCTGTGTTGAAGCTCTTTGAAGATATTGCGCAAACTGGGTGGTATGCGCACCCCGGGTGCAACCGAAAAAGCCAAACCATGCGCTTGACCCGGGCCATGGTAGGGGTCTTGACCCAATATGACGACACCGACTTGGTCCAGGGGTGTCAAGTTCAGCGCCTTCAATGGATCGGGCGGGTAGATGGTTTGGCCCGCCGACAAAGCCTCGTTGAGGCGCAAGGACAAAGCCCGCCCAGGCTGACTGTTCAAGAAGTCTTGCACGAGCGGGGCCCAGCCCGCATCCAAGGCCGACAGGTCTGGCGGCCAGCTTGCCAATCGATCGGCACCCAAGGGGACATCGCCCCAATCCAGCGATTGCTGGGCCACGCCAACTGGCATCAGGCAAAAAGCTTGGCCAAAGCCTCACCCGGCTCGTCCGCCCGCATGAAGGCCTCGCCCACCAAAAAGGCATGGACCTTGGCCTCGCGCATGCGGCGAACATCTTCGGGGGTTTGAATCCCGCTTTCGGTGATCAACAGGCGATCGGCAGGGACGTCGGGCAACATGTCCAAAGTGGTCTGCAGTGAAACTTCGAAAGTTTTCAAGTTGCGGTTGTTGATGCCCACAAGACGGGTTTTGAGTTTCAACGCTCGGTCCAGTTCGGCGCGGTCATGCACTTCAACCAACACCGCCATGTCGAGGCTGCGGGCCACAGCCTCCATGTCTGCCATCTGGTTATCGTCCAGACAAGCTGCGATGAGCAAAACCGCATCGGCCCCCATGGCCCTGGCTTCATAGATTTGATAAGGATCGATCATGAAGTCTTTGCGCAAGACCGGCAGGTCACAACTGGCACGCGCCTGCTTGAGGAAATCGACACTGCCCTGGAAAAACTGTTTGTCGGTCAGCACCGACAAACAAGCTGCGCCGAATTCGGCATAGCTCTGGGCGATATCGGCCGGAATGAACTCGGCCCGCAAAACACCCTTCGAAGGGCTGGCTTTTTTGATTTCGGCGATCACCGCCGCTTGGCCAGCAGCGATCTTGGCACGCATGGCACCCTCAAAGTCTCGCGTAAGAACGCGGCTTTCGGCATCGGCCCGCACCACATTCAAGGGCTTGTGCCTGAGTGAGGCGGCCACTTCTTCGCGCTTGACCGCCACAATTTTGTCCAAGATGTCCGTCATGTCTTTTCTTTCTTTCCGGGCTCTGAGGCACCGAGGGTCTGAATGGAAGCTGGACTCAAGCAGCTCTTTGGCCAAAGGCCACAAATTGCGCCAGCTTGGCCTTGGCAGCGCCCGATTCGATCGCCACCCTGGCGCGGTCGAGGCCGTCTGCGATGCTGCTGGCCACATTGGCCGCATACAAGGCAGCGCCCGCATTGATCATGACAATGTCGCGCGCTGGGCCGGGCTGATTGTCCAGCACCCCACGCAGCATGGCCATCGACTCCTCGGGCGTGTCCACTTTCAAGGCACGGTTGCTGGACATGGTCAGGCCAAAGTCTTCGGGGTGGATTTCGTATTCGGTGATCTGGCCGTTTTTGAGTTCGCCCACCAAAGTGGCTGCACCCAAGCTGATCTCGTCCATGCCGTCGCGGCCATAAACCACCACCGCATGCTCGGCCCCCAAGCGTTGCAGGGCTCGCACCTGAATGCCCACCAGGTCGGAGTGGAACACGCCCATCAAGATGTTGGGCGCGCTGGCGGGGTTGGTCAGAGGTCCGAGGATGTTGAACATGGTGCGCACACCCAGCTCTTTGCGCACTGGGGCCACGTTTTTCATGGCCGGGTGGTGGTTGGGCGCAAACATGAAGCCAATGCCCACCTCTTCAATCGAGCGCGCAATCTGCTCTGGCGACAAATGGATGTTGCCACCCAAAGCCTCGACCACATCGGCGCTGCCAGACTTGCTGCTGACGCTGCGGCCGCCGTGCTTGGCGGTTTTGGCACCGGCAGCCGCGGCCACGAACATGGCGCATGTCGAAATGTTGAAGGTGTGCGCACCATCGCCACCTGTGCCAACGATGTCGACCAGATGCCGCGGGTCGGCCACATGCACCTTGTTGGAAAACTCGCGCATCACTTGCGCAGCAGCCGTGATCTCGCCAATCGTTTCTTTTTTCACGCGCAAACCCGTGAGCAACGACGCCATCATGACGGATGACAACTCGCCATTCATGATCATGCGCATGATGTGCAGCATCTCGTCGTGGAAAATTTCGCGGTGCTCGATGGTGCGCTGCAGAGCTTCTTGAGGGGTGATGGGCATGACGTCGTCCTAAGGGGAATGGATTTTCAGTAGAGACCTGAGGCAGATGATCCTGCGCCCTGGCTTGCCGATGGCTGGGCCATGAAGCGGCGAATGCAAGCGATGGCGAAGTCGACGCCTGCAGCGTCCACATCCAGGTGCGTCACAAAACGCAGACCGATCAAACCTGTGGCCAAAACACCCTGGGCCTTGAGTTCGGCCAACAAGGCGGGGCCTCGGCCATCGGCCACGTCCACAAATACGATGTTGGTTTGCGCAGAACGCACGCTCAGACCCGGCAAGCCTTGCAAGCCCTGCGCCAGTCGCTGCGCCAGCGCATGGTCATCGGCCAATCGGTCGATGTGGTGGTCCAAGGCGTGCAAAGCCGCAGCGGCCAACAAGCCAGACTGGCGCATGCCGCCGCCCAAGACCTTGCGCCAGCGCAGGGCCTTGGCAATCAATTCATGCGAGCCGCACAGGGCAGAGCCCACAGGCGCGCCCAAGCCCTTGCTGAAGCAGACCGAGACGCTGTCGAAATGGTCCACGATGCGGCGCACACTGGCTTGAACCGACGCACCATCGGCCTGCGCCACAGCCGCGTTGAACAGCCGGGCACCGTCCAAATGCACAGCCAGACCGTGCTGCCTGGCCAAGCCTGTGGCTTGGGCCAGGTAGTCTTGCGACATCGGGTGGCCGTTCCAGGTGTTTTCCAGCGCCAGCAAGCGTGTGCGGGCAAAGTGGCAATCGTTGGGCTTGATGGCTGCGGCGATGTCGGCCAGTGCCATTTCACCCACGGCGTTTTGTGCCAGCGGCTGCGGCTGGATACTGCCCAGCACCGCCGCGCCCCCGCCCTCATAGCGGTAGGTGTGGGCGTTTTGCCCCACGATGTACTCGTCGCCCCGCTCGCAGTGCGCCATCAAGGCGCACAGGTTGCTCTGCGTTCCGGTGGGCATGAACAGCGCCGCCTCTTTGCCCGTGATTTGCGCAATCCGTTCTTGCAAGGCGTTGACTGTGGGGTCATCGCCAAACACATCGTCCCCCAAGGGGGCACGCATCATGGCTTCGCGCATGGCTGCGGTGGGCTGCGTGACGGTGTCGCTGCGCAAATCAATCATGGTCGCTCCAGAAAGTTCTTGAGCATGGCATGGCCGTGCTCGGTCAGGATGGATTCCGGGTGGAACTGAACGCCTTCGATGTCCAGCTCGGTGTGGCGCACGCCCATGATCTCGCCGTCATCGGTCCAAGCGGTGACTGTCAGGCAAGGCGGGCAAGTGGCCCGCTCAATGGCCAATGAGTGGTAGCGGTTGACGGTGAACTGCTCGGGCAAGCCCGCGAACACGCCTTCTTGTGTGGTGGTGATGACACTGGTCTTGCCGTGCATCAATTCTTGAGCCCGAACGATCTTGCCGGCAAAGGCCGCGCCAATGCTCTGGTGCCCGAGGCACACACCCAAAATGGGCAGCTTGCCTGCGAAATGTTGAATCGCAGACACCGAAAT
>CANGZO010000196.1 GCA_947458305.1 Comamonadaceae bacterium | reverse complement strand
GTGTCCAACAAGAGGGGCAGCCCTGGTGGCGTTTTGGTTTGGTGTGGATGGTATTGGCTGGCCCCGCTGTGGTGGTGGTGGCAGGCTTCATCACCCTCTACATTGCCGTGACCAACCCGGACCCGGTGCTCACGGTGACCCCGCGTTCCGCGATGCAGGAGCGTCAAGGCATCACCCATGCGCCTGCCATGCAAGGCCGCAACCATGCCGCAACCGGCGAATTGCCAAATACTGCGGTCACGCCATCAGCACCACCGGCCAAGCCTTGAAGTCAAGATGTGCGGGGCTAGAAGCCCGTCGGTATCTCAGTGGCAGGGGTTGTGGTTGATCAAGCGCTGCAGGCCGTCCGTGTCCAGGATGCGGACGTGGCGTTGCTTCACTTCGACCAAGCCATCTTCTGCAAATTTTGAAAAAGTACGACTCACGGTTTCAAGTTTCAAACCCAAGTAACTGCCGATTTCTTCGCGCGTCATGCGCAAGACCAATTCGGATTGGGAAAATCCCCGCGCATGCAGGCGCTGCACCAGGTTGATCAAAAAGGCGGCCAGGCGCTCTTCAGCGCGCATGCTGCCCAGCAGCAACATCACACCATGTTCGCGCACGATCTCTCGGCTCATGATCTTGTGCACATGGTGTTGCAGTGCAGTCACTTCGCGAGAGATTTCTTCGATCCGGTCAAATGGCATCACGCAGACCTCGGCGTCTTCCAGGGCGATTGCGTCGCAGCTGTGTTGGTCGTTCACGATGCCGTCCAGGCCAATGATCTCGCCCGCCATCTGAAAGCCCGTGACCTGGTCGCGGCCGTCTTCGGTGGCCAGGCAGGTTTTAAAGAATCCAGTCCGAATCGCATACAACGAAGTGAACTTGTCGCCGTTGGTGAACAAGGTGGTGCCTCGTTTGACCTTTCGCCGAACGGCGACCAAGTCGTCTAGTCGGTTCAGGTCATGGTCGTTCAGGCCCATGGGCATGCACAACTCGCGCAAGTTGCAGTTGGAACAGGCGACTTTGATGGCTTGTGGATTCATGGTTTTATGCAAAGTAAAAAAATGAATTTGCTCTGGATCAAGGCTTGAGCTTAAAGCCAAAAATTGACGGATGTTCAGCCTGTACCCAATATGGGTCCGAAATCATTGGAAACCGGTAGCTTGTTTGATCTGGGTCAATACATGGGCTTGCCCTGAAAGGCAAAGTCGCCACATTCTTTGGCACACGTTTTTACCCAGGGGCAGACCCATGTCCGTTATTTCGCCCGAATTGTTGACACGGTTTGATGTGTCAGGCCCGCGATATACCTCTTACCCTACTGCAGACCGATTTGTAGAGGCCTTTGGCGAGGCCGATTACATCCAGGTTTTGCAGCAACGCCAGTCCGGCCGTGTGGGGCAGCAGTCACCCTTGTCCTTGTACGTGCACATTCCGTTTTGTGAATCGCTCTGTTACTACTGTGCTTGCAACAAAATCATCACCAAACACAAAGACCGGGCAGACACGTATTTGCGGTACCTCACAAAAGAGGTGATCCTGCACAGCCAGCATTTGGGACGGGGTCAACCGGTGAGCCAATTGCACCTGGGTGGGGGCACGCCCACCTTCATGAGCGACGAAGAACTGCGCCAACTCATGGCCATGCTGCGGGCGCACTTCGCCTTTGTTCCCGGCGGCGAATATTCGGTTGAAGTCGACCCGCGCACTGTGGATGAAGGCCGTTTGGCTGTGCTGGCCGAGTTGGGTTTTAACCGCTTGAGTTTTGGCGTCCAGGACTTTGACCCTGCGGTGCAAAAAGCCGTCCACCGAATTCAACCTGCTGAGCAAGTCTTTCAGTTGGTTGATGCCGCACGCCGATTGGGTTTTGAATCGGTCAATGTGGACCTGATTTACGGTTTGCCTATGCAAACAACCGCTTCTTTTGACCGTACATTGGCGCAAATCAAGAGCCTCAGGCCTGACCGAATTGCACTCTACGCCTACGCTCATTTGCCGGATCGTTTCAAACCGCAACGACGCATTCACGCGCAAGACTTGCCTCTTGGCGGCGACAAGGTGGCCATGTTGGCGCGCTCGCTCGATGCACTGACCGAGGCGGGCTACGTGTATATCGGCATGGACCATTTCGCCTTACCCGATGATGCACTGGCGGTGGCCAAAAGGCAGGGTCGTTTGCATCGAAACTTTCAGGGTTACAGCACGCAAGCCGATGGCGATTTGATCGCTTTGGGCGTTTCCTCGATTGGTCGTGTCGGTGCCACCTACAGCCAAAACGCCAAGACCATGGAAGAGTATGTCGACGCCTTAGACCATGGCCGTTTTCCTGTGGTCAGGGGGGTGGCACTGTCACGCGATGACTTGATTCGCCGCTCGGTCATCATGGCGCTCATGTGCCAGGGCCATGTGCAATACGAGTCGATCAACTTGGCCTGGCTGGTCAATTTCAAGATCCTCTTTGCCAAAGAGTTGTCCCAACTCGAAGACCTGCAAGCCCAAGGCTTGGTTCAGCTGAGCGAGACGGGTATCCAGGTGACGCCAACGGGGTGGTTCTTTGTGCGGGGCGTGGCGATGGTGTTTGACCGCTACCTTCAGACAGATCGAAACCGCCACCGTTTTTCCAAAATCATCTGAGCTTGCAAGCCTCCTTGTTCGACCCATGTGCGCATCGCGCACAATGACCAGATGGACCCACAATTGAAATCACCATGCAAAGCTCTTTGGCCATCACGGCCTTGATGATGGGGGTGCTCGGCGGGCCGCACTGCGTGGCCATGTGCGGCGCTGCCTGTGCGGGCTTGGGCAAGGCAGCTGGAGACAGACGGGCCCAGGCACTGTGGGCGTTCCAATGGGGCCGCTTGGTTGGTTATGCGCTTTTGGGCGCCTTGGCTGCTGCCAGCGTTCAGGGCTTGGGTTGGTTGACCATGCAATCGGCCGCCATTCGCCCGGTCTGGACCTTGCTGCACCTGACGGCTTTGGTGCTGGGTTTGCTGCTCATGCTGCAGGCACGGCAACCCGTGTGGCTCGATGCCGCAGCGCGCCGTTTGTGGGCGCGTGTGCGGGCCTTCAATACCCGATGGGGTCGCGCCGCGCCTTGGATGGTGGGAGGGCTGTGGGCCTTCATGCCCTGCGGTTTGCTTTACTCGGCCCTGATGGTGGCTGCATTGACCAGTCAGCCGCTAGAGGGCGCAGCCACCATGGCCTTGTTTGCCTTGGGCAGCAGCATCAGCCTGTTGACCGGCCCGTGGTTGTTTTTGCGCATGCAAACGCTGGGCGATGGGTCTTGGGGCATGCGCACAGCGGGCTTGGCGTTGGCCTCTGTGTCGGCCTGGGCCTTGTGGATGGGGCTGGTCCATGACCAAGCCCCTTGGTGCATTGCACCCGTTTGAAATCAGGCCGACAGGCCTTTGTAGAGCATGTAAGCCGCCAGCAAATACAGCACGCTGGCGAACACGCGCTTGAGTTGCTTGACCGGCAGTTTGTGGGCGGTCGAAGCACCAACAGGTGCCATCAAGACGCTGCATACCGCGATCACCACCAAAGCGGGCAACCACAAATAGCCAAAGCTGTAGTCGGGCAAGTTTTGTACGTTCTGGCCGCTCACGATGTAGCCCGCAACGTTGGCCAGCGCGATCGGAAAGCCCAGCGCTGCGCTGGTGGCCACGGCATTGTGAATGGCCACGTTGCACCAAGCCATGAAAGGCACGCTGATGAACCCCCCACCCGCACCCACGAGACCTGAGAGCAAGCCAATCAGACCACCCGCGCCGAGCAAACCTTGAAAGCCCGGAACCTGGCGGGAAGGCGCAGGCTTTTTGTCCAAAAACATTTGGGTGGCAGAAAAGCCCACAAAGGCAGCAAAAAAGAGCGCCAGGTAAGTGCCTTTGACGAAAGCAAAAATCGCCAAGCTGCCCAGCAAACTGCCCGCCACGATGCCCGGGGCCAAGCCCTTGACCAAGTCCCAGCGAACCGCCTTTTTCTTGTGGTGCGCGCGCACGCTGGACACACTGGTGAAAATGATGGTGGCCATGGACGTGGCGATGGCCATCTTGACGGCAAGATCAGGGCTGACGCCGCGTGCGCCCAGCATGTAGGTCAAAAACGGCACCATGATCATGCCCCCGCCAATGCCCAGCAGGCCCGCCAAAAAGCCCGTGCAAAGGCCAAGAACAGCCAATTCGGCCAGCAGCAGGGGTTCGATGATCATGGGGAGGTATTGAAGAGGGCGGTCAAAGAAGGTGTCTGCAAGTGCCACCGGACCGGCATCCTGAACCGGGGTTCAGGTGGGCAAGGGCAGACTGGCGTTGGGTTCATCTGACGCGAGATGATCACGCTCACCAGCCGATGTTCCAAGCCCGGG
>CANGZO010000195.1 GCA_947458305.1 Comamonadaceae bacterium | reverse complement strand
TTCCCTGCTGTGGGTGGGTTGGTTCGGTTTCAATGCTGGCTCGGCTCTGGAAGCCAACGGTTTCGCAGCGCTGGCTTTCATCAACACTTTGGTCGCTACTGCCGGTGCGGTGCTGGCCTGGTGTGTGGGTGAAGCGCTGATGCGCGGCAAAGCCTCTATGTTGGGTGCAGCTTCGGGTGCGGTGGCCGGTCTGGTTGCCATCACGCCAGCCGCAGGCAACGTGGGCATCGGCGGCGGTCTGGTGATCGGCATCGTGGCAGGCTTTGCTTGCCTGTGGGGTGTGAATGGACTCAAGAAGATGCTGGGCGCAGATGACTCCTTGGACGTGTTCGGTGTGCACGGTGTTGGCGGTATCGTCGGCGCCTTGTTGACCGGTGTGTTCAACTCGCCCGCTTTGGGTGGCCCCAGCGCCGTGGGTGACTGGGTCACTGTGGCCATGGTCGCACCCGACGCTTATTCGATCGCTTCGCAAGTGTGGATCCAAGCCAAAGCCGTGTTGCTGACCATTGTCTGGTCGGGCGTGGTCTCGGTGGTCGCCTTCAAGATCGTTGACCTGACCATTGGTCTGCGTGTCACCGAAGAAGAAGAGCGCGAAGGCCTGGACATTGCCTCGCACGGCGAGTCGGCCTACCACGGCTGATCCGGCAAGTTTCATTGCAAGGGGTGGTTTGCCGCCACCCCATTTTCTCAAGCCCGTTGCACCCCGTGCACGGGCTTTTTTGTTATGGTGTCGGCTTTGACGCACAGAGGCAGACGCATGACATTGGCAGATCGGAAAGTGGCCGTGGTGACGGGCGGTGCCCGTGGCATAGGTCTGGCCATTGGCCAGTGGTTTTTGGCCAACGGCCATCAGGTCGTGCTGCTCGACGTGGACAACACCACACTCGACGCCACACAAAAACAACTGAACAGGTCCGGCGACCTGCTGTGCCTGCACACCGATGTGTCGAGTCCTGAGCAGGTGCAGGCCGCTGCCGACCAAGTGATGGCACGTTTTGGCCGCGTGGACGCGCTGGTCAACAACGCGGGCGTGGCGGTGTTCAAGCCCGCGCTGGAAACCACCTTTGAAGACTGGCGCCATGTGCTCTCGACCAACCTCGACGGCGCGTTTCTCTGCACGCAGGCGTTTGGCGCCATCATGGCGCGCCAGCGCAGCGGCGCAGTGGTCAACATCGCGTCCATCTCGGGCCTGCGCGCCAGCACCTTGCGCTTGGCCTACGGCACCAGCAAGGCCGCGCTGATCCACCTGACCAAACAATACGCTGCCGAATTGGGCAACTACGCTGTGCGCGTCAACGTGATCTGCCCCGGCCCCGTCGAGACCGAGATGGCCAAGTTGGTGCACAGCGCAGCCATCCGCGCGGATTACTACGACACCATCCCGCTGGGCCGCTACGGCAGCACCGAAGAGATGGCCAACACCGTGGGCTTCTTGTGCAGCCCCCAGGCCAGCTACATCAACGGGCAGTCCATTGCGGTCGATGGCGGCTTTGACGCCTCGGGCGTGGGCCTGCCCACCCTGCGCCGCACCACGCCCGAGTTGCAAACCGTGGGCCAGGTCGATGGATCGGGTGACCAGGCTTCTTGAATTCCAGCAAACGCTGCCGCTGACGGCACAATCGTCTGCATGAACGCTTGGACTCGCATCACCCTCGAACCTGACGCTTTGGGCGAGTCGCCCTTTTGGCACCCGCAAGAGCAGTGCCTGTATTGGGTGGACATTCCGGGTCGGCGCATCGCACGCGTGGCGGTGCAGGGTTTGCAGGCCCAAGGGCCGGTGGCGTATTGGCCCTTGATGCAAGAGCCGGGCTGCATTGCGCCGGTTCTAGGGGGCGGCTTGGTCATGGCCCTGCGAGATGGCATTTACCTCACACGCGAATGGGGCGGCCCCTTGCAGCTGCTGGCGGCAGCGCCCTACGACACAGCCAAGCAACGCTTCAACGATGGCAAGTGCGACGCCCAAGGCCGCTTTTGGGCGGGCAGCCTGTACGAGCCCAAAGACCAAGCGCTGGGCGCGTTGTACATGCTGGACGGTCAAGGCCTGCACGCCATGTTGGGTGGCACAAAAGACGGCGCCCATGATGGCGTGGTGACTGCCAACGGCCTGGCTTGGTCACCCGATGGCCGCGCCGCCTATTGGGCCGACACCGCCGCCCACCAGATTCGTGTTTTTGGCTTTGACGCCACCAGCGGCCAACTCACCCACGGCCGCGTGTTTTACCAAGCCATGCCGAAACCCGCAGGCTGGGCTTGGGGCAGCGCTGCACCTTATGGCGGTCGGCCCGACGGTGCTGCCGTCGATTCTGAGGGGTGCTACTGGTCAGCCCAATACGAAGGTAGGCGCCTGCTGCGTTTTTCGCCACAAGGCGAAGTGCTGGCCGAAGTGGCAACGCCTGTGCCCTGTCCGACCATGCCCTGCTTTGGCGGCGCGGACTTGAAAACCCTGTTCATCACCACCGCCCGGCATGGCCGCAGCCAGGCCGAGCTGGCGCAGTACCCCGGTGCGGGCTGCGTGTGGGCGATGCGGGTGGAGGTGGCGGGGTTGGCGGTGAACGGTTATCGGGCTTGACCCGCTCAATTTCCCACAACCCCATCGTTCAAAAAATTCACACAGTCTCCTAAGGCCGGGGGTTACCATCTTGGCCTATGGAAGCTCAACTCAATTCCCTCATCGACGCCGTGCGCCAGGCCGCTGCGGATGGCCGCACTTTGCGTTTGCGCGGCGGTGGCAGCAAAGATTTTTGGGGTCAGAGCCTCACGGGCGAGGTGCTGGACACCCGTGCTTACCGGGGCATCGTCAGTTACGAGCCCAGCGAGTTGGTGGTCACCGCCCGGTGTGGCACGCCTTTGGCCGAGCTGGAAGCCGCCTTGGCGGAAAAAGGCCAGTGCTTGGCGTTTGAGCCACCGCACTTTGGCCACAACTCGGCATATGGTGCCACCGTAGGCGGCATGGTGGCCGCTGGCCTGAGCGGCCCGGCCCGCGCCACCGCTGGCGCTGTGCGTGACTATGTTTTGGGCGCCCGTTTCATCAATGGCTTGGGCGAGCACCTGACCTTTGGCGGCCAGGTCATGAAAAACGTGGCCGGTTACGACGTGAGCCGTCTCATGGCTGGCAGTTGGGGCACGCTGGGCTTGATCACCGAGGTCAGCCTCAAGGTCTTGCCGGTGGCTCCGGCCGAGGCAACTTTGATGATCGCTGGCTTGGCCCAAGGGCCGGCGCTGGATTTGTTGCACCGCTGGGGCGGCCAGCCCCTGCCCTTGAATGCCAGTGCTTGGGTGCGCGACACCACCGCCCAGCCTGCGGCGGACTATTTGTTTGTGCGCCTGCGCGGTGCGGTGGCGGCGGTGCAGTCGGCCACCGGCAAGATGGCTGCCGATGCCGTGGCTTTGGGCGCCCAAGTGCAAGCCATGGACAATGCCGAAGCCGCGCAAGACTGGCGTGCCAGCGCCGAGCAGTCGCTGGCGTTCTTTGATGCACCCCACCCCGACGCCTGCCTGTGGCGTCTGTCGGTGCCGCAGACCGCACCAGTTTTGGATTTGCCCTACCCCACCTACATCGAGTGGCAAGG
This sequence comes from Comamonadaceae bacterium, assembly GCA_947458305.1. Classification (GTDB taxonomy): domain Bacteria; phylum Pseudomonadota; class Gammaproteobacteria; order Burkholderiales; family Burkholderiaceae_C; genus Limnohabitans_A. The sequence continues at coordinate 778 of CANGZO010000195.1, read as the reverse complement.
TGCCCAGCGCTGGCTGTGGGCGCCGGCCACGGCGGCGGTGCCGTTGCGCGAGTTGGCGCAATCGGTGGGCGGCCATGCCACGCTGTTCCGTGCCAGCGCCACGCATGCCGAGCTGGACAAAGTCGTCGGTGTGAACACCCCGCTGGATGCTGTGCAAGACCGCATCCAGCAACAATTGCAAAAGCAGTTCGACCCGAAAGGCGTCTTCGCCACCGGTCGCTTGCACCCCCTCTGAGCTCGGGACGAAAAACATGCAAACCAACCTCGCCCCCGAATACCAAAACACCCCCGACGGCTTGGCGGCCGAAGCCATTCTGCGCAAATGCGTGCACTGCGGCTTTTGCACGGCCACTTGCCCCACCTACCAGCTGCTGGGCGACGAGCTTGACGGCCCGCGTGGCCGCATCTATTTGATGAAGGCGGTGCTTGAAGGCGAAACGCCTACCCGCAAAACCCAGATGCACCTGGACCGGTGCCTGACCTGCCGCAATTGCGAAAGCACTTGCCCGAGTGGCGTGCAATACGGTCACTTGGTGGACATTGGCCGCAAGCTGGTGGACGCCAAAGTCGAACGCCCCGCTGGCGAAAAGCTGGTGCGCTGGGCGCTGAAAGAAGGCCTGCCTTCGCCCCTGTTTGCGCCCGCCATGAAGATGGGCCAGATGGTGCGCGGCCTGCTGCCAGACAGCCTGAAAGCCAAAGTGCCCGCACCGCAAAACGCCGGCGCCTGGCCCACAGCGCAGCATGCCCGCAAGGTGCTGATGCTGGCCGGTTGCGTGCA
>CANGZO010000194.1 GCA_947458305.1 Comamonadaceae bacterium | reverse complement strand
TGCCCTTCATGGTGGGCAGCGCGGCCGATGGCAGCCCCCGCATCGTGCGCTTGGGTCAGGTCGCCCATGTCACCGAAACCACCGGCTCCAACCAAATCAACCGGCGCGACATGTCGCGCGAAGTCGCCATCAATGCCAACGTGTTCGGTCGCTCGGCGGGCGAAGTCTCTGGCGACGTGCGCGCCGCGATGGACAGCCTGAACCTGCCCCCTGGCTACCACTACAGTTTTGGCGGCTCCACCAAAAATATGGGTGAGTCCTTTGGCTACGCCTTGTCGGCCCTGCTGATGGCGGTGATCTTCATCTACATGATCTTGGCGAGCCAGTTCAAGAGCTTTTTCCAGCCCCTGGCACTGATGACCTCCCTGCCACTGACCCTGATCGGCGTGGTGCTGGCGCTCATGGTTTTTGGCTCCACCTTGTCGATGTTCTCCCTCATTGGCGTGATCATGCTGATGGGCTTGGCCACCAAAAATGCGATTTTGCTGGTCGATTTCGCCATCCGCGCCCGCGCCGACCAGACCGATGACCAAGGCCACACCGTCCCTGGCCTGCCGCGCAACGAAGCCTTGCTGATGGCGGCCAAGGTGCGGCTCAGGCCGATTTTGATGACCACTTTGGCCATGATTTTTGGCATGGTGCCCCTGGCCTTTGCCCTGAGCGAGGGCTCGGAGCAACGCGCGCCCATGGGGCAAGCGGTCATTGGCGGGGTGATCACCTCTTCGCTGCTGACCTTGGTGGTGGTGCCGGTGGTGTACTGCTACATGGATGACTTGGCGCAATGGTTGCGGCGCAAAGCAGGCCTGGCCCCTGCGCGTCAGAGTCAAGACACCCACGACGCTTAAAATCCCTTTTTTTGAACCCGATACCCGATCACGCCCCGCAGGAGTTACCGCACATGGATCTGAACCAAGCCCGCTTCAACATGATTGAACAGCAAATCCGCCCCTGGGAGGTGCTGGACCCGAATGTGTTGGCCCTGCTGTCCACCGTTCGGCGTGAAGACTTTGCCCCCTTGGCGCACAAAGCCTTGGCCTTTGTGGACATGGAAATCCCTCTGGGCAGCGCCCCCAACCAAGTCATGCTGGCCCCCCGTGTGCAAGCCCGCATGTTGCAAGACCTGGCAGTGCGCAAAACAGACAAAGTGCTGGACATTGGCACGGGCTCTGGCTTTATGGCCGCCATGCTGGGCCACCAGGCCGCCAGCGTGTTGAGCCTGGAAATCGACCCCGCCTTGGCCGCCCAGGCCCAGAGCAACTTGCAAAAAGCGGGCGTGACCAACGTCACCGTGCGCCAAGCCGATGGCAGCCAGGGCGCAGCCGCAGACGGTCCCTTTGACGCGATTTTGCTCAGCGGCTCGGTGGCCGAAGTGCCCGCGGTTTTGCTGCAACAACTGAGCATCGGCGGCCGTCTGGTCGCCATCGTGGGCGATGAGCCCATGATGCGCACCACCTTGATCACCCGCAGCGGTGAGAACAGCTGGAACACCACCGAGCCATGGGACTGCAACGCGCCACGCTTGTCGAGCTTTGCAGAGCCATCCCGCTTCAAATTCTGAGGTCACCATGCAACAGATCTACCCCGCCCAAGTCGCCGAATGGGCCAGCCAGCAAACCCAGCGGCCGATTTTGCTGGACGTGCGCGAAGCTTGGGAAGTGCAGACGGCCTGCGCCAAACCCGAAGCGCTGGACCTGGTGCACATGCCCATGCAGTCCATCCCGGCCCGCTTGGACGAGCTTGACAAAACACGACCAATCGCCTGCTTTTGTCACCACGGTGGCCGCAGCATGCAGGTGGCCAGCTTCTTGTTGCAACATGGCTTTCAAGTCGTGAATGTGGCAGGCGGCATCCACGCTTGGTCGGCGCAAGTCGACCCCAGCGTCCCGGTTTATTGAGCCCGCTGTGGGCCGAGCACCGGCCCACCCTCGACCCTTGATGGGCCGTCTTTGATGAAGAGAAACGCCATGACACTGCGCACCCTGCCCCTGACTTTGGCCCTGATGGCCGCCTTCACTGGCCCCGCCTCGGCCCAAAGCCTGTCCCAATTGTTCGAGGCGGCCAAAGCACACGACGCCACGTACAAATCGGCCCGTTCGCAGTTTGATGCCAGCCTGGCCCGTGCCGAGCAAGCCAAGGCGCTGCTTCGACCCACAGCCAACTTGGGCGCTGGTTTGTCCAAGAGCGACATCAACCTCACGGACCAGGGGCTCAACCGTCAACAGCAATCACGTAACTTGACCTTCAGCGGCAGCCAACCCTTGTTCCGCCCTGGTAACAAAGCCAGCTACGAGCAAGGCATGAAACAAGTGGCACTGGGCGAGGCCCAACTCAAGATTGCTGAACAGGATCTGATCGTGCGTTTGAGCCAGGCTTACTTTGACGTGCTGACCGCACAAGAGAGCCTGAACTTTGTGAAGGCCCAAAAATCGGCGGTGTCTGAACAACTGGCCGCGGCCAAACGCAATTTTGAGGTCGGCACCTCCACCATCACCGACACCCGTGAAGCCCAAGCCCGCTTTGACCTGGTGACGGCGCAAGAGATTGCCGCCGAAAACGATTTGCGCGTCAAACAAGGCATCTTGGCCGACACCGTGGGGCAACCCCAAGTCAAACCACAGCCCTTGATGACAGCCGCCAACATCGACCGCTTGCAAACCGGCACGGTGCAGTCGTGGGTGGCGCAATCAACCCAAGAAAACGGCAACCTCACCGTGGCCCGCATCGCCTTGGAAGTGGCCCGCCTGGAAATCGAGAAAGCCAAAGCGGCCGAAAAGCCCACTCTGGACCTCAATGCCAGCTACGGCATGAACCGGTTCCAAAATGTCACCTCAGTGCAATTCAACAACAACAACGCCACCATCGGCCTGGCCTTCAACATGCCGCTGTACACCGGACAAGCCAGCCAAAACCGCATCCGCGAAACGGTGGCCCTGGAAGAAAAAGCACGCAACGACCTGGAAGCTGCGCAGCGCAATGTGGCCCAGTCCACACGCACAGCGTTTTTCGGAGTCGAGTCAGGCCTGAGCCAAATCAAAGCCCTGCAAGCGGCCGAGGCGTCGAGCCAAAGCGCTTTGGATGCCAACAAGCTGGGCTACCAAGTGGGGGTGCGCATCAACATCGATGTGCTCAACAGCCAAAGCCAGCTGTTCCAAACCAAACGCGATCTGGCCAAAGCCCGGCACGACGTGCTGGTGGGCCAATTGCGCCTGCGCCAAGCGGCTGGCGTGCTCAAACTGGACGATGTGAAGAATTTGGACGGCTTGCTGCGCCCCTGATCCGCCTCAGCGGTTCAGGCGACTCAGGCCGCGCAGCCCGCGCAACGGCCGTAAAAGGTCAGCTCGTGGGAGGCCAACACATAGCCCGTGGGCAACAAATGCCCCAGATCACCGGGGCAAGCATCGATGTCAAAAACCTTTTGACAACTGCTGCAATGGAAATGGTGGTGGTGGTGGTGCCTGTGTGATTCGTATCGGGTGGCCTCGCCCGGCAAAGCCACCACATCCACCACACCGTCTTCGACCAATCCCTTGAGGTTCCGGTACACCGTGGCCAAGCTCAGGCTGGGCACACTTTTTTGCGCCTCCAACAGCAGTTCTTGGGGCAGAAGCGGTTGCCCGACAGCAGCCAGGGCTTGCGCAATCGCGGTTCGTTGACGGGTTGATCTTTCCACGCCGCGAGCTTACTGCAAAAAAATATGGTTTTGCTACTGATAAACCATTATCATTAGAGCATTGCAACTTTTGATGAGCTCCAAAACATGACCGCTAAAAACCCACTGATCGCCCTTTCAGCCCTCGCTGGGGCGCTGAGCGCTGTGCCCATGAGCACCTGGGCCCAAAACACCCCACCCACTGAGCGCTGGCAAGCCGGCGTGGTCTTGGATGCCGCCAGCACCTCACGGGGTTTGGAACTGGGCGCTCGCGACCAAGGTGTGGGCCTGGGCCACAGCGACGTGCTCTTGCGCGGCGCCTTCAATGAACACCTGAGTGGCGAGGCGATCCTGGGCTTTCACACGGCAGACCGCAAATTGGAGCACCACCTTGAAAACGCTTGGGTGCAAACCCGCAGCCTGCCCCAAGGGGTTCAGGTCCGGGCCGGTCGGTTTGCCTCGCAAATTGGTTACCTGAACGAGCTGCACCCGCACACCGATGACTTTGCCGAGCGGCCCTTGCTGTACCGGGCCTTTTTAGGCGGGCATTGGTACGACGACGGCCTGCGCATGAACTGGACCGCCCCCACGCCTTTTTACCTGCGCTTGGGTGCCGAGGTGTTTGGGGGTAAAAAACTGGTGCCTCAAGCCACGGCCGAATCAGGCAACCGCGTCACCACTTTGAACCTGAAAGTCGGCAATGACATTGGTCGCAACAGCAGCTGGCAATGGGGCTTGTCCGCCTTGAACAACCAGCGCGTCGCCCCCTTG
>CANGZO010000193.1 GCA_947458305.1 Comamonadaceae bacterium | reverse complement strand
TGGCTGCCGTGTTGTTCAGCGCCCTGTGCATCGTGCTCAGCGGCCCCTTCTGGAGCCGTGGCTGGCCCGAGTGGTGGAGCTGGTGGCTGAACATGCCGATCTGGTCCCAGTGGCCCGTCTGAGACGGTCTGAACGCTCACAGACCGAATCCAAAGAATTGAGGAGTTAAGCAAATGGCCGACTATCAAAACCTGTTCACCACGGTGCAAGCCGTGGGTCCAGTCCACCATGGGGTGGAACTCGGACACGGCAACAGCCCTCGCACGGGTCAACCCCTGATCAACTACTGGGTGGGCAAGCTGGGCAATGCGCAGCTGGGTCCGATTTACTTGGGTGGTTTGGGATTGATCTCGCTGATCCTGGGTCTGATCGCCTTCACCCTGATCGGCATGAACATGCTGGCTTCGGTCAATTACGACCCGATCCAGTTTGTGCGCCAACTGTTTTGGCTGTCGCTGGAGCCGCCTGCACCCAGTTACGGCCTGAGCATGCCGCCCCTCAATCAAGGTGGCTGGTTCCTCATTGTCGGCCTGTTCCTCACCGCATCGGTGTTGTTCTGGTGGGCTCGCACCTATCGCCGCGCGGTGGAGTTGGGCATGGGCACGCACATCGCTTGGGCTTTCGCCGCAGCCATTTGGTTGTTCCTGGTGCTCGGTTTGTTCCGCCCCATCTTGATGGGTTCATGGGGTGAGGCTGTGCCTTACGGCATCTTCTCTCACCTGGACTGGACTGCGGCTTTCTCGTTGCGTTACGGTAACCTGTTCTACAACCCCTTCCACGCCTTGTCCATCGTGTTCTTGTACGGCTCAGCGTTGCTGTTTGCCATGCACGGCGCCACGATTTTGGCGGTCACACGCTTCGGCGGTGAGCGAGAGATCGAACAGATCACCGACCGCGGAACGGCCTCTGAACGCGCTGCCTTGTTCTGGCGCTGGACCATGGGTTTCAACGCCACCATGGAATCGATTCACCGTTGGGCTTGGTGGTTCGCGGTGCTGTGCCCCATCACAGGCGGCATCGGCATCTTGCTCACCGGCACGGTGGTGGACAACTGGTACCTGTGGGCCATCAAACACGGTGTGGCACCACCTTACCCCGAAATTTTCCCAGGGATGGTTGACCCTGCGCTGAGCACTGGAGCAAAGCCATGAACATGAATATTTCCTTCTCTTCTGGCTGGACCGGCCGCATGGTCAAAGCTTTGGGACTGACATTGGCGGGTCTGGTGTTGGCAGGCTGTGAGCGCCCGATCCCTGAATCCGTACAAAGCGGCTACCGGGGCACCGGTATGGCTCAGGTCTACAACGCCCGTTTGCTCGAGGTCAAAACCGACCTCAACCAACCGCCAGCCGTCATCCCCTCACCTGGATCCGAAGGCCCCAAGGCTTCGCAGGTTTACAAGAACGTCAAGGTGCTGGGCAACTTGAGTGTGGGCGAGTTCAACCGGCTGATGGTCTCGATGACCAACTGGGTGGCTCCGAACGAGGGCTGCGCCTACTGCCACGCCTTGCCCAACTTTGAAGACGACAGCAAGTACACCAAGGTGGTGGCACGCCGCATGGTCGAGATGACGCAGCACATCAACTCGGATTGGCAGCCGCACGTCGCCCAAACAGGGGTGACTTGCTACACCTGCCACCGTGGCGAGCCGGTGCCCAGCGCCATCTGGTTCAAAGCCAACCACCAGCCTTATGGCTCCAACTTCATGGGTGACAAGGCGGGCCAAAACGAGCCCTCTCCAGTGGTCAATTTGTCCTCTTTGCCCAACGATCCGTTCACACCGTTTTTGTTGGGCAATGAAAACATCCGTCTGAATGGTCCGACAGCGTTGCCCTCGGGTAACCGCCAATCGATCAAGCAGGGCGAGTGGACCTATGGCTTGATGACCCACATGTCGACCGCGTTGGGTGTCAATTGCACCTATTGCCACAACACGCAGTCGTTCCAAAATTGGGAAATCAGTCCCCCTCAGCGCACGACGGCTTGGCATGGGATCCGCATGGCGCGCGATCTGAACTTGACCTACATGGAACCTTTGACCGAGGTGTTCCCGGCGCACCGCAAGGGCCCATTGGGTGACGTGGCCAAGATGAACTGTGCGACCTGCCACCAAGGGGCTTACAAGCCACTCAATGGTGCACCGATGGCCAAGGACTTCCCTGAACTGCTCAAACCTGCTTTGGCCGCTGCCAAAGTGGCGTCCAAGTAGTTTCAGCAGCGCCAAACCGGACACTTGTCATGGAAGCGAGCCCCACACTTCATGACCCGCTGTCCGGCGTGGTGGTGGTCTTGCTCGCCGACTTTTTGCGACAGCACCAAGGATGGGGCTGGTTGCGTTTGGTGGCCGGGGCGACGCCCTACAAAGAGGTGCCTGGCCTGACCATGGTCAAGGTCATGGGCAGTGGTCATGGCGGAGGTTTCACCCTTCGCCCCAGTGCCACGCACCAGGGGCTGATCTGCAACTTCAGCCACCTCGATTTGGCACTCCGGTTTTTGGACAGTCCGGCCGTGCAGGCTTACCGCAGTCGCGCCCGTGAGTGGTGGACGGGCGTGATGTCGGTGCAATCGGCCAGAGGCCACTGGGACAAGCAAGCTTGGCAAGCCACCAGTCCTGAAGCTTTGGGCCAGCACTCAGGCAGCCAAGAAGATCACCGCGCCCCTTTTGCGGTGCTGACGCGGGCCAGCATTGTGCCCACCAAGGCCATGGCGTTTTGGCGCTACGCACCCGCTGCGCAAGCCGATTTGTCGCAAGCCCCTGGTTGCTTGTTGGCCATGGGTTTGGGTGAGGCGCCCTTGGTGCGTCAATGCACTTTCAGTCTTTGGAAAGACACGGGCAGCATGTTGCAGTATGCCCAGCAGGGCGCGCACCAAGTGGCCAGTGCGGCCGCTTACAAGCACCAGTTTTTCTCGGAATCCCTTTTTGTTCGGATGCAGGTTTTGCAAATGGCTGGCGTCTGGATGGGTCGCAGTTATGACCCGCAGGTGCTCAAACTCTCGGCCACACCCCCCGTTGATTTGAAGGCGTCGACCTTGGAGCCCAGCCATGTCTGAGCAACGGGTTGTCATCGTCGGTGCCGGCATGGGTGGCTTGTGCAGTGCCATTGCCCTGGCTTACCAAGGTTTGCATGTCACCGTGGTGGAGGCTGCTGATGCGCCTGGTGGCAAGGTGCACAGCCGTGAAGTTCATGGTGCCCAGATCGACAGCGGCCCCACCGTGTTCACCATGCGCTGGGTGTTCGACGCCTTGCTGCGCAGTGTGGGCACGAGCGTCGAGTCTGAGATGCGCATCACGCCGCTGCAGGTCCTGGCCCGCCACTTTTGGCCCGACGGCAGCCAGCTCGATTTGTCGGCTGACGCGCGCGAGAGCGAAGCGGCCATTGCCCTTTGGTCCAGTGGCGACGAGGCCCGTCGTTTCCGAGATTTTTGCAAAACCACACGCCAGCTTTACGCCACGCTCGAAGGCCCCATGATCCGCGCCCAGCGCCCCAGCATGGGTGGCTTCATGGGCGACTTGGGTTTCAAAGGCTTGGGTGTTCTGGCCCAACTCGGGCCCATGCGCAGCCTGTGGCAGCAGCTGGGCCAACAATTTTCGGATCCACGTTTGCGCCAGCTGTTTGCACGCTACGCCACCTACTGCGGCTCCTCGCCTTGGGAGTCGCCAGCGACCTTGATGTTGATTGCGCAAGTGGAGATGGACGGCGTTTGGTCGGTGGAAGGTGGCATGCATGGCATGGCCCAAGCGTTGGCACGTGTGGCCCGACGTCATGGCGCGGTGTTCCGTTACCAAAGCACTTGTCAGCGCATCGAACAGCGCCAGGGCAGGGTGTCGGGTGTGCACTTGCAGTCGGGTGAGTTTTTGCCTGCAGACCGTGTGGTTTTCAATGGCGATGCCAGTGCCTTGCGACAAGGCTTGTTGGGCGATGCTGTGCGCCGCGCAGTCCCCTCAGATGCGCCACCGCGCTCTTTGTCGGCGCTGACATGGTCCATGCACACGCCCACCGAGGGCGTCAAGCTGGACCGCCACAACGTGTTTTTTCAAAGCACCTACGCCAGCGAGTTCGAAGACATCTTCGAACGCCAACGCCTGCCGCACAGCCCCACGGTGTATGTGTGCGCGCAAGACCGGCCCGCGCAGCTGGCGCCCGGACAAGCCGAGCGTATTTTTTGTTTGGTCAACGCCCCCGCCTGCGGTGATGGCAACGGCATCACCGAGGAGGCTATTGAGCAATGCCAAACCCACACCTTTCAGCATCTTCAGCAGCTGGGTCTGTCACTGCAGCCCACGCCGGCCAACAGTCTTCGCACGACACCGCAGGATTTCCATCGGCGTTTTCCAGCGAGCGGGGGGGCGCTGTACGGGCAGGCGACACACGGTTGGACCAGCATCTTCAGCAGACCTGGCTCCACCACACCCCTGCAGGGCCTG
>CANGZO010000192.1 GCA_947458305.1 Comamonadaceae bacterium | reverse complement strand
GTGCCATAATTCGTGCCATGTTCAGCCTGCAATCCCTGCGCAACGCCCACCGCCTCACCCGCTTCGTGCTGGTGTGGTTTGCGTTGTTTGTCGGGGCGGCGGTGGCATCACCACTGGTCAAGCCAGAAGCCGTGCAACTGGTTTGCAGCGCCATTGGCGGCGTGAAACTGGTGCCGGTGGATGCTGCGGGTGCCGATGTGGACCGCGCAGCAGCACACACCGCGCTCGACTGCCCCGCCTGCTTGCCCCTGATCGCGCCCCCTGCGGCCGACGTGCTGGCACAGTTGCCAACGGGCCATTTGTCCCATGTTTTGCAAGCCCTGCCGGCGGCGCGGCTGGCCAGTTTGCTGGGTCAACCCTGGCAAGCCCGCGCACCCCCCATCTTTTTCGCCTGAAACACCGCCCCTTGATGCGCTGACGCGCTGGGGCTGAGTCGGTTTAGGCGTCCACCTGTGCCTGTGCACCCTGCTCTATGGGGTGTGCCTTGCGCACTGTCTGTGTCTCTTCATCTGTTCGATAACCACCAGGAGTGATCCATGTTCCGTCCCGCTTTGTCTGTGTCTGCCCTTTTTCTGGCCATGACCGTGTCCCTGTCGGCCCAAGCCCAAGTGACCGTGAAAGACGCCTGGGTGCGCGCCACCGTGCCTCAACAAAAGGCCACTGGCGCCTTCATGCAGCTGCAATCGGCGCAAGACGCCAAACTGGTTTCGGCCCAATCGCCTGTGGCGGGCGTGGTCGAGGTGCATGAAATGGCGATGGACGGCGGCGTGATGCGCATGCGTGCTGTGCCCAACTTGGATTTGCCGGCCGGCAAAGCCGTTGACCTCAAGCCCGGCGGCTACCACGTCATGCTGATGGACCTGAAGGGCCAAGTCAAAGACGGAGACACCGTGCCCGTGACCTTGGTGGTGGAAGGCAAAGACGGCAAGCGCCAGTCGGTGGAGCTGAAAGTGCCCGCCCGCACCGCCGCCGCCCCGGCCATGAAGCACGGCGAAGGCCACAAGCACAAGCACTGACCGCCCATTCACCGCTTGAAAACCGCCTGACCCACCCATGACCTGGACTTCTGCCCCACTGCATCGCCTGGCCCGCCTTGTGCTGGTCTGGTATGTGGTGTTCGTGGGCGTGTCGGTTTTGGCGGCTACGCTGCAGCCCAAAACCATGGAGGTGGTCTGCTCCAGCATGGGCGTCATGAAGTTGGTGGTGCAAGGCGAGGGCGAAGGCCCGCTGGTGAGCAGCGGCATGGATTGCCCGCTGTGCGCCCACGCCACCCCTGCACTGCCGCCGCCCACGTTGGCAGCCTTGGCCCATGTGCCCGATGCCCGTTCGCACATCATGCAGCGACTGCCAGAGGCTGTGCTGATCGCAAGCACCGCGCCGCCACTGCCCTCGCGCGGGCCGCCTGTTTTCAATTGATCCATTCCACCACGTGTTGAACACCGCTGGGTGTTCGGTACGTGTCAATGCCTTTGGCCTGAACGGCTGATGGGGTCCGATCGATTGAAAACTTGTCATGAAAAATTCTCTTGCACTTTCTCCTTTGTCTTTGGCCGTGTTCGGCCTTTTCGCCAACCTGAACGGCCATGCCGTGGCCCAAACCGCTAAGGAGTTGGACACCATCGTGGTGTCAGGCTCGCGCTCTGAAACCAAGTTGTCCGAAACCCCAGTGTCCATTGGCTCGGTCACCCGGGCTGAATGGGATGCCGACAAGCCCAAGACCATGGGCGAGATCATCAACCGCATCCCCGGTGTGTTCTGGAACGATCTGGGCAACGAACAGCACAGCATGGGCATCCGCCAACCCATCAGCACCAACTCGGTTTACCAGTACCTGGAAGACGGGATTCCGATCCGTCCCTTGGGCGTGTTCAACCACAACGCCCTGAACGCCATCAACATCAACGGCGCCAGCGGCGTCGAAGTGGTCAAGGGCGCTGCATCGTCGCTCTTTGGCAGCAATGCGGTCGGTGGCGCGGTCAACTTTTTGACCCAGCGTTCATCTCGCACCCCCACGGGCTACATGGGCATTCGCCATGACAACACCGATGGTTTCACGCGCATCGATTCGGGTGCCAGCAACTCCTGGGGCGATCTGGGTCTGCGGTTTTCGCACTACAGCTCTCAGCGTGACCGCCTCAATTGGCAGCAACACAGCGGTGGCACCAAAGACTCTTTCTCTTTGCGCGGCGACTACAACCTCAGCGCCACCTCATGGATGCGGGCTTCCCTGGTGCACACGAACCTGGATTCGGACACGCCGGGCAGCTTGTTTGAAAACGACTTTCGCACCAACCCCGGCAAGAGCATCAACACCTTCACCTGGCGCAAGGACAAAACCACACGCGCCAATGTGGCTTGGGAGAGTGAAACCACCCGTGGTGGTCTGACGACGGTGACTTTCTTTGCCCGCAACAACGACCATGCCCAGTTGCCCAACTACACCATCTTCCGCCCGCCCACCAACCAAAACAGCGCTTGCGATACAGGGATAAGTTGCAGAGGAACCCTCAACAACAACCATGTTCGATCGCTGGGGGTTGACATCAAACACACGCAACAGCTGGACAAGCTTCGGGCGAGACTGGTCACGGGCATCTACATCGACCGCAGCCAGAATGATTTTGTGTCCGACAACCTGGCCATCGTGCGCGATGCGTCCACTGGGCGCTACATCAGCTACAGCCTGAACAGCGACATCAACCGCACAGGCGTTCGCAACTACGGTGTGGGCATTGCCAACGATGCGGCGTTTGCCCAGCTGGAGTTCAGCCCCAGCGAAAAAGTCCTGGTGGTGGCAGGGGGGCGTTATGACAGCATTCGCTACGACTTCAAAAACAACCTGATGCCCGGCGCCGACTTTGGTGCATCCAACGAAGTTAGAAACTTCGCCAAGTTCAGCCCCAAGCTCGGCGCAACCTATGCCCTCAGCCCCACCAGCAGTGTTTACAGCAACATCAGTCAAGGCTTCACACCGCCCGAAGTCAGCCAACTCTATGGCACCCGCAACGTTCCTGATTTGAAACCTGCGACCTATGACAACATTGAACTGGGCTTGCGGTCGATATGGGCGTCTGGCATTCGCTTGGATTCGGCCATTTACCAACTCAGCGGGAAAGACACCATCGTTTCATTCAATCGCGTCAATGAAAATGCTGGGCGAACACGCAGTCGAGGTGTCGAATTGGCACTTAACCAAAGCATCGGTGCATTCGATTGGCGCGTCGGTGCCAACTTCGCTGAACACGAGTACTTGAGCTACCGAACCAGCACGACCGAAGATTTTTCCGGCAAGAGCATGCCCAGTGCCCCCAAGCAGACGCTCAATGCCCGCATCGGCTGGAAGGCCACGGCCCATACCCGTCTTGCCCTCCAAATGGTTCACGTCGGCAGCTATTGGATGGACGATGCCAACACCACCCGTTACGCGGGTCACAACGTGTTCAATTTGACGGCCACCCATTCATTGAGCGATGGCTGGGAAGTCTGGGGGCAAGTGCTCAACCTCACGGATAAAGCCTATGCCCACACAGCCAGTCGAAGTCGAGGCGCCAATACCTATGCACCAGGTGCGCCGCGCAGCATCATGGTGGGCTTGAGCAAGTCATGGGGTGGCCGATGAATCGCCATGCACACAGCCCTTGGCGCTTTTGGCTCTGCGCACTGACCCTGTGGGGTGCAGGCCTGTGGCCACATGCCATGGCGCAAGACGCCAGCACATCGACGGGTCATGCCCGTCACCAGCGCCCCCAACTGGCCACAGGCGCAGCCATTGCGCCCGATGGCCGCTTGTGGGTAGTCGGTATCAATGCGCAAGCGCAGCTCTTTGTTCAGACGACCACTTTGGGCGGTCCCGTGCAATGGAGCGAGCCGCGCATCCTGAACACCGGGCAAGACCCGATTGCCGCCGATGGCGAAAGCCGCCCCAAGATCGCCTTCGGCCCCAAAGGCTGGGTGGTGATCAGCTACACCATGCCGTTGGCCAAGCGTTTCACCGGCTTTGTGCGCATGCTGCGCAGCAGCGATGGCGGGTCCAGCTTTGGTGAGCCCTTCACGGTGCACCAAGACCGGCAAGAGATCACCCACCGCTTTGATGCCATCGCTTTCGATGGCCAAGGTGTTTTGCACACCCTGTGGATCGACAAGCGCGATCAAGCACCCAAAGGCGCTGCGCAACCCTACGTTGGGGCCGCCATCTACCGCAACACCTCTCAAGACGGCGGCGCCAGCTTTGGGCCCGACACCAAAGTGGCCGACCACTCTTGCGAATGCTGCCGCATCGGGCTGGCCCTCAATGCCCAAGGCGATTTGAAAGCGACTTGGCGACACGTGTTTGACGGCAACACCCGTGACCATGCGTTCGCCAGCGTGGGTGCGGCGGCCAACCGCATCACGCGCAGCACTTTTGATGGCTGGCAAATCAACGCCTGCCCGCACCACGG
>CANGZO010000191.1 GCA_947458305.1 Comamonadaceae bacterium | reverse complement strand
GGTCATCCACCACACGGCTGGCGTAAAGCAGGCGTACCAACATGGTCAATCCTTTTTGGGAATCAATGACAAAAATTCGCGGCGCAGGTTCGGGTCTTTGAGAAAGGCACCGCGCATGACCGAGTTGATCATTTTGCTGTCCATGTCTTTCACCCCGCGCCAGCCCATGCAGTAGTGGCTGGCTTCCATGACGATGGCCAAGCCATCGGGCTGGGTTTTGCGCTGAATCAAGTCGGCCAGCTGCACCACCGCTTCTTCTTGAATCTGGGGGCGGCCCATGATCCATTCGGCCAAACGGGCGTACTTGGACAGGCCAATCACATTGGTGTGTTCGTTGGGCAAAACACCAATCCAGATCTTGCCAATCACCGGGCAAAAGTGGTGGCTGCAAGCGCTGCGCACCGTGATGGGGCCAACGATCATCAGCTCGTTCAGGTGCTCGGCATTGGGGAATTCGGTGATCTCAGGGGCTTCGACATAGCGACCCTTGAACACCTCTTTCAGGTACATCTTGGCCACACGCCGAGCGGTATCACCGGTGTTGTGGTCGTTGACGGTGTCGATCACCAAACTGTCCAAAACACCGGCCATTTTGGTGGTCACCTCATCCAACAGTTTTTCCAATTCACCGGGCTCAATGAACTCGGCGATGTTGTCGTTGGCGTGAAAGCGTTTGCGGGCAGCGTGAATGCGTTCGCGGATTTTGACGGATACGGGTACGCCTTCGTCTTCGGGCGTGGCGGCAGAAGCAGTCATGGCGTCTGGAGGTTCATTAACATGGTGAAGATCGTAACAGCGAATGATCGGCGCACAACGATCAGGGGTTTGCCTGTTGAGCCACTCAATAACGATGCCCCGTGATGAAAAGCGCCAAGCGCATCAGGCCAAAGGCCACGCGGTCTCGCCAACGCTGGTGCCAATAACGGCGCTTGAAAGATTCGGCCACAGGCGTGCTTTGGGTGGCGATCACGTCGCTCAAACGCAGGTGCAAATGTTGCGCAAACACGCCATCCGCCACCACCACATTGGCCTCGCGCGCCAACAGCAGGCTGAGCGGGTCCAGATTGGACGAGCCCACAGTGGCCCAGGGACGCTCGTGGTGGGCATCGACCACGGCCACTTTGGCGTGCAAAAAACTGGCGTCGTACTGGTAAATCTCAACACCTGCCGCCAACAAGGTCCCGTAAACCGGACGGGCCGCGTGGTATTGCATGAAGTACTCGTAGCGCCCTTGCACCAACAATCTCACACGCACACCACGCCGGGCGGCATGGACCAAAGCTTGGCGCAGCCTGCGGCCCGGTAAAAAGTAGGCGTTGGCGATCACCACCTCGTGACGCGCCAGACCGATGGCTTTGAGGTAGGCCCGCTCGATTTGGTTGCGGTGCAGCACGTTGTCGCGCAAAAGCAATGCCGCCCGGCTAGAAGGCAAGGACCCGTCCGGCAGGGGCGGAGACTGCTTCCACGGCAGGGGCAAACCCGCCGCTTTGAACGAACGCCAAGCCTGGGGAATTTGGCGATCACGTGCATGCTGTGCGCCCTGCAAACGCCACCAAAGCTGTGCCATGCTGTCCTGGATTTTCCCCACCAACTCGCCCTGTGCACGAACCGCAAAATCAAGCCGCGGCCGGGCCAAAGTACCATGGTGCGGGTCGTACCAGTCGTCCAAAATATTGATGCCGCCGCAAAAAGCGGTGTGACCGTCCACCACGCACAGCTTGCGATGCAGCCGACGCCAGCGGCTGGGAATGAGCAAGCCCAAAGCGCCCAATGGCGAATAGATCCGGCATTCAACGCCGGCTTGTGCAAGGCGCGTGCGCCAGACATCGGGCAACTGCGGTGTGCCCACGCCATCCACCACCAACCACACCCGAACACCCCGCAAGGCTGCCCGCTCTAGAGCCTCAGCCACACCCACAGCGTCCCCATGCACATCGAAAATATAGGTTTCCAACAGCACATGCGATTGCGCTTGGTCCAAGGCCTGCGTCAAGCTTTCGAAATACGCTTGACCGCCTTCGATCAACTGGATGTGGTGGCCATCGGTCAAGGCAGGGTTGTGCCGCATGTTCAATCGTTCCAGGCAAACTCTGCCACCAAAGGCAAGTGGTCCGACATGCGTTGCCAAATCCGTCCTGTCGGTACCATGGCGTGCACCGGCGTGAGGCCACGGGCGTACACATGGTCCAGTTGGTTCAAGGGCAGACGCGAGGGGTAAGTGGGCGTGGGCTTTTCGCGCCATTCACGAAAACCCGCTTGCGCCATGCGCCGCCCAAGACCCGTCCCCCAATCATTGAAGTCGCCCGCCACCAAGACCGGGGCGTGTGCCGGAATGTCTTGCTCAATGTGCGCCAAGAGGCTGACCACTTGGCGCACACGGCTGGCGGGCACCAGCCCCAAATGCACCACCAGCACATGCACCACACGGTCAACGACTTCGACTTGGGTGTGCAAGAACCCCCGCTGCTCAAATCGGTGGTCCGAGATGTCGCGGTGTTGGTGCGTCAACACAGGCCAACGCGACAGCATCGCATTGCCGTGTTCGCCGTGGCGCGTGATGGCATTGGTGCGGTAAATGGCCTCATACCCCTCGGGCGCCAAAAATTCGGCTTGCGGCAAGCTCGGCCAATGGGCAAAAAATCGCTCTTCGCGTCGGTGCACGCTGCGCACCTCTTGCAAGCAAACCATGTCGGCATCCAACTGCTCCACAGCGTGGCCCAAGTTGTGGATTTCCAGGCGCCGCGCAGGGCCCAAGCCCTGCACACCTTTGTGGATGTTGTAGGTCGCCACCCGCAATACAGGGTGTTCATGGCGCTCGGGCTTCATGGCGACATGTCCGACAAGTAGCGCGGCAACATCAATATGGCTTCAGCGTTGGAAGCCGAAAAACAATGGTCAGCCGCAGCCTGCCAATCGAGCCATTGCCATTCGGTGTGTTCGCTGGGGCTCAAGGTGATCGGCATTTTTTGGGGCAGACGCAGCCCAAACACGCGCTCCGTGTTGCGGCTGACATCGGGGTGGTAGCGCCAGCGCCAAGCCGGGTAGATGTCGTACACATTTTCAAGCTGCCAATCTTGCAGATGGCAGTCAGGGTGTTGGGCATCCAGGCCGGTTTCCTCTTGAACCTCGCGGATGGCCGTCTCGGCCCAGGTTTCGGCCCCGTGGTCTTTGCTGCCCGTCACCGACTGCCAGGTGCCTGCATCGGCACGGCGGATCAGCAAGACCTCGCGCTGGGGGGTGTAGATCACCACCAACACGGATTCAGGAATTTTGTACATCGTTTCGTCCACAGGCTCATTCTAGGCAGCACAGGCCTTGGTAGGATGCGGCCATGTTAATTACCAGCCAGACAAGCGATTTGCCCGCACTGCTTCGCAGCCACCATTTGAGCGGCGGCCCCTCGGGTGAAACCATCATTCACGACCTGTCTTTCGCATGGTGGCCTGGTTTGCATTGGGTATGCGGTGACGAGGGCAGCGGCAAAACCAGCCTGTTGCGTTTGCTGGCGGGTGATTTGCCTGCCCTCCAAGGCACTGTGGACAGGCCATCGGATGGGGTGTTTTGGGCTGCTTTGAAAGGCAGCGAGCACGACCAAACCACGGTGCAAGCCTGCTGGGACCAGTTGCAAACGCTATACCCAACATGGCAGCACGCGTTACAAGAAGACTTGATCCAAGCCCTCGACATGGAGCGGCACCGGCACAAGCCCTTGTTCATGCTGTCCACAGGCAGCCGCCGCAAAGTCATGCTGGTGGCTGCATTGGCATCGGGCGCCAGCGTCACTTTGCTGGATCAACCCTTTGTCTCTTTGGACGCAGTGTCTGTGCGCGTGATCAAAGACTTTTTGTCTGAGGCTGCTGCGCACCCCAGCCGCGCATGGATCGTGGCCGATTACGAAGTGCCACAAGACTTGTCACCCAACAGCGTGCTCACTGTGAGTTGACACAGGCCCAGGCCTTGCGACCCACCAATAAGCCGAGCAAGACCCCTTTGAAAAGTCAGGCCATATCCAGTGCATCGTGAATGTTTTAGGGCCTTTGCACGCTATGCCCCATAATGCGTGCGTGAACGTTGTAAAAAATGTCACAAGTCAGGTGATCGGTCAGTTTCGCGCGCTACGGCGGCAGTTTTCAGTTTGTTGTGCTTTCGGGACCCCATCGCTTTGTTTTCATGTATTTCTGAGGAGTCCCCCATGGGCAATAAACTTTACGTCGGCAACTTGCCGTACAGCGTTCGTGACGAAGACCTGCAACAGGCATTCGGCGAATTCGGCGCCATCACCAGCGCCAAAGTCATGATGGAGCGCGACACAGGTCGCTCCAAAGGTTTCGGTTTTGTGGAAATGGGCAGCGATGCCGAAGCCCAAGCCGCGATCAATGGCATGAATGGCCAATCTTTGGGTGGCCGCAGCATCACCGTGAACGAAGCCCGTCCGATGGAGGCACGTCCTCCACG
>CANGZO010000190.1 GCA_947458305.1 Comamonadaceae bacterium | reverse complement strand
GCCATTGGCGCGCTGGCGGACATTGCGGGTGGTTATGCCGCGTTGACCGTGGCACCTGAAGGCATGGAAGTCACCACCGTGGAATACAAGATCAGCTTCCTCTCCAACTTCCAAGGCGGCGAGATTCGCGCCACCGGTCGCGTCACCAAGGCCGGCAAACGCATCATCGTGACCACGGCCGAGTTGGTCCACATTGATGACAGTGGCAAACGCTCGGACTGCGCCTTGATGCAGCAAACCCTGGTGCCTGTGACCAAGACTTACTAGCGCGGTCAGTGTTGGGCGTTCAGCGTTCAGCGTGAAAACCCCATACGCCCGCACAAACACACAACGCTCAAAGCAAAACCCCATAAGGAGCCCCCATGAACAATCTGCCCGGCCTGAATTTCCAACTCGGTGAAGACATCGATGCCCTGCGCGACGCCGTGCGTGACTTTGCCCAAGCCGAAATCGCCCCCCGCGCTGCCGAGATCGACCGCAACGACCAGTTCCCGATGGACCTGTGGCGCAAGATGGGCGACCTGGGCGTGCTGGGCATCACCGTGGGTGAGGAGTACGGCGGAGCCAACATGGGCTACCTGGCCCACATGATCGCGATGGAAGAAATTTCCCGTGCTTCGGCCAGCGTGGGCCTGTCTTATGGCGCGCACTCCAACCTGTGCGTCAACCAGATCAAGCGCAACGGCAATGAGGCCCAGCGCGCCAAGTACCTGCCTAAGCTGATCAGCGGGGAGCATGTGGGCGCTTTGGCCATGTCCGAACCCGGTGCGGGTTCGGACGTGTTGAGCATGAAGCTCAAGGCCGAAGACAAGGGCGGCTTCTACCTGCTCAATGGCTCCAAGATGTGGATCACCAACGGCCCGGATGCCGACACCTTGGTGGTGTATGCCAAGAGCGAGCCCGAGCTGGGCGCGCGCGGCGTCACGGCCTTTTTGATCGAAAAGGGCATGAAAGGTTTTTCGATCGCGCAAAAGCTCGACAAGCTGGGCATGCGCGGCAGCCACACGGGCGAGCTGGTGTTCAACAACGTCGAAGTGCCTGCTGAGAATATTTTGGGTGGCCTGAACAACGGGGCCAAGGTGTTGATGAGCGGCTTGGATTACGAGCGCGCAGTGCTCACTGGCGGGCCGCTGGGCATCATGCAAGCCGTCATGGACAACGTGATTCCCTACATCCACGACCGCAAGCAATTTGGCCAAAGCATTGGCGAGTTCCAGCTCATCCAGGGCAAAGTGGCCGACATGTACACCGTGCTGCAAGCAGGTCGCTCTTTCGCTTACACCGTGGCCAAGAACCTCGACCTGCTGGGCACCGAACACGTGCGCCAGGTGCGCAAGGACTGCGCTTCCGTGATTTTGTGGACCGCCGAAAAAGCCACCTGGATGGCGGGCGAGGGCGTGCAGATTTTTGGCGGCAACGGCTACATCAACGAATACCCGCTGGGCCGTTTGTGGCGCGATGCCAAGCTGTACGAGATCGGCGCGGGCACGAGCGAGATTCGCCGCATGCTGATCGGCCGCGAGTTGTTTGCCGAAACCTGTTAAGTCACAGACAAGTCACAGACCATGCAAACACTGCTTGCCAAAAACCGCGAATGGGCTGCGCGCATGAAGCGCGAAGACCCCGAGTTCTTCACGCGTTTGGCGAACCAGCAAAACCCAAAATTTTTGTGGATTGGTTGCTCGGACAGCCGTGTGCCGGCCAACCAGATCACCGGTCTGGACCCCGGTGAAGTGTTTGTGCACCGCAATGTGGCCAACTTGGTCGTGCATTCCGATTTGAATGCCCTGTCCGTCATCCAGTATGCGGTGGATGTCCTCAAGGTCGAGCAGATCATGGTGGTGGGCCATTACGGCTGCGGCGGTGTACTGGCTACTTTGCGCGGTTTGCGCGTGGGCTTGGTCGACAACTGGTTGCGCCATGTGCACGACGTCAAAGTGCGTCACCGCCGCCGCCTGGATCACCTGACGGTGCCCGAGCAAGAAGATGTCTTGTGTGAAATGAATGTGATCGAGCAAGTGGGCAACGTGGCATTGACCAATGTGGTGCAGGACGCTTGGGCCCGCGGGCAAAAACTCAGCGTGCACGGTTGGTGTTACGGCATCAAGGACGGCCTGGCCAAAGACCTGGGGGTGAGCATGACCCATCCCGGCGAGGTGCTGGGTGTTTTTCGCAGTGCGCTCAAGCGCTATCCGAGAGGCGGCTGACGTCCATGAGCTTGGTCGACATTCTGGAAATGGGCAGTTATGCGGTGACCGTGTTCGGTTTGCCGTATGCCGTCTGGGTGTTCTGGCTCGAGCAGCGCAAGGAACGCGAAAACGAAGAAGAAGAGGCCTACCAGCACCTGTCGGACGCCTACAACGACTTTTTGAAGGTGGTGCTGGACCATGCCGATTTGCAGCTGCGCACCAACCAGGCCCTGCCTAACCCCAGCCCTGAACAAAAAGAGCGCATGCTGATCATTTTCGACATGCTCATTGCGCTGTTTGAGCGCGCCTTCCTGATCGCGTTCCGTGAGGCAATGAGCGCCACCGAACAGCGGCGCTGGAACTCTTGGGACGACTATATGCGCGAGTGGTGCAGGCGCGACGACTTCCGCCAGTCCCTGCCCCTCTTGCTGCGCGGCGAAGACCCCGATTTCGTGGCCTACATCCGCCGCATCGCCGAAGAAGAAACTGGCGAACACCTCATCATTGCCGACATTCACGCCTGAAAGGAATCCATATGTCACACGACCCCATCGTCATCGTCAGCGCTGCCCGCACCCCCATGGGCAGCTTCCAAGGTGACTTTTCCGCGCTGGCCGCGCACGACCTGGGTGGTGCCGCCATCAAGGCCGCTGTCGAGCGCGCTGGCATCAGCCCCGAGCTCGTCACCGAAGTGCTGTTTGGCAACTGCCTCATGGCAGGCCAGGGCCAGGCGCCAGCGCGTCAGGCGGGCTTCAAGGGCGGTTTGCCCAAGAGCGCGGGTGCGGTCACCTTGTCCAAAATGTGCGGCTCGGGCATGCGCGCGGCCATGTTTGCGCACGACATGCTGGTGGCCGGCACGCACGATGTGCTGGTGGCCGGTGGCATGGAAAGCATGACCAACGCGCCCTACCTCATGCTCAAGGGCCGTGGCGGCTACCGCATGGGCCATGACCGCATCTTTGATCACATGATGCTCGACGGCCTGGAAGACGCTTACGAGCCCGGCCGCAGCATGGGCACCTTTGGCGAAGACTGCGCCGCTAAGTACAGCTTCACCCGCGCCGAGCAAGACCACTTTGCCACCACCAGCGTGCAGCGCGCCAAGGCCGCCACCGAGTCCGGCGCCTTTGTCACCGAGATCACGCCTGTGACGGTGAAAGACCGCAGTGGCGAACGCGTGGTGTCCATCGACGAAGGCCCGGGCAAGGTCAAACTCGACAAAATCACCAGCCTCAAGCCCGCCTTCAAGAAAGACGGCACCATCACCGCCGCCAGCAGCTCGTCCATCAACGACGGCGCGGCTGCCATGGTGCTGATGCGCGAAAGCACAGCGGCCAAGCTCGGCTGCAAACCGCTGGCCCGCATCGTCAGCCACGCCACCCATGCGCAAGAACCCGAGTGGTTCGCCACTGCCCCCGTGGGCGCGACCCAAAAAGCTTTGGCCAAAGCAGGATGGAAAGTCGAAGACGTGGACCTGTGGGAAGTCAACGAAGCCTTTGCCGTGGTGCCCATGGCGCTCATGAAAGAGTTGAACGTGCCGCACGACAAGGTCAACGTGAACGGCGGCGCTTGCGCCCTCGGCCACCCGATTGGCGCGTCCGGCGCGCGCATCATGGTCACGCTGATCCACGCGCTCAAGGCCCGTGGCCTCAAGAAGGGCCTGGCCACGCTGTGCATTGGCGGTGGCGAAGGCACGGCCGTGGCGCTGGAATTGGTGTGAATTCGACTCTTGTAGGTCGGAGCTTCAGCTCCGACATCTGTCTTCACGGGTTTCATGTCGGGGCTAAAGCCACCGACCTACAGCGCAGACATTGATTGCTATAAGTCGCGGCTATTACGGAGAATGACATGGCAACAGTCTTGTTGATTGGCGCATCGCGCGGTATCGGGTTTGAACTGGCCAGCCAATACATCGGCCATGGCGATCGCGTGATCGCCACAGCGAGAACTGATGAAGGCCTTGCCCAACTCAAAGCCTTGGGCGCTCAAACCTTGCGCCTCGATGTGGCCAACCCGGCCAGCAACTCAGGCCTGGCTTGGCAACTCGACGGGGAGAAGATCGATTTGGCCATTTACGTGGCGGGGGCGATGGACCGCGCCAACGCCAACACGCCGCCCACCCGAGACAGCTTTGATGCGGTGATGCACACCAACGTGATGGGCGCGATGCAGGTCATCCCCCAGATTGCGCCCATGGTGCAGGAGACACACGGCGTGATCGCCTGCATCAGCTCCATCATGGGCAGCATGCAAGAGACCACGAGCGGCAATGCCGCGCTTTACCGCGTGAG
>CANGZO010000189.1 GCA_947458305.1 Comamonadaceae bacterium | reverse complement strand
GTGCCGCTTTACACCACCGAAGGCGGCTGGCTGCATTTGTCACCCGAGGCGCTGGTGGACCAAACGCTGGAGGCGCAAGCGCAAGGCTTCAAAGGCGCCAAGATCAAGATCGGCCGCCCGCACGTGAGCGAAGACGTGGCGCGCCTGTCTGCCGTGCGCGAGGCGGTGGGGCCTGGTTTTGAGCTGATGACCGATGCCAACCAAGGCTTCAACCGGGCCGAGGTGGTGCGCCGTGCACGGGCTTTCGATGGGCTGGGTCTGGCCTGGATCGAAGAGCCCCTGCCCGCCGAAGACGTGTCGGGCCACCGCCAGTTGCGCGAGCACACCACCATTCCCGTGGCGGTGGGCGAATCCATGTACCACCCGATGCAGTTTCGCGAATACCTGGAGCAAGGCGCGTGTTCCATCGTGCAGCCCGATGTGGCGCGCATTGGCGGCATCACGCCCTGGATCAAAACCGCGCACCTGGCCGAAACCTTTGACGTGGCTGTGTGCCCGCACTTCTTGATGGAGCTGCATGTGAGCCTGTGCGCGGCTGTGCCCAACGCCACCTGGGTCGAATACATTCCGCAGCTCGACGACATCACCACCTCGCGCATGCAAGTTCAAGACGGCTATGCCATCCCACCCGACACGCCCGGCTTGGGCATTGCCTGGGACTGGGCTGCCATCACCCAAAGACAAATCACCCATCTGGAGATCCAAGCCTCATGAGACTCAAAGGAAAAATCGCGCTGGTCACTGCCGCTGGCCAAGGCATTGGCCAAGCAGCGGCGCTGGCCATGGCGGCCGAAGGTGCCACCGTCTATGCGACCGATGTGAACGCCGAATTGCTCAAGTCCTACCAAGGTGTGGCCAATGTGCACACGGCGGTGCTGAACGTGCTCGACAAGACAGCGATTGCAGCCCAAGTGGCCAGCATGGACCGCATCGACATCGTCTTCAATTGCGCAGGCTTTGTGCACAACGGCAACATCGAATTGGCCACCGACGACGATTGGGAATTTGCCTTCAATCTGAACGTGCGTTCGCAGTTCTGGATGATTCAGGCGGTCATCCCCAAAATGGTCGATCAGTTCAAAAAAGATGGTCGCGGCGGCAGCATCATCAACATGGCCAGCGTGTGTTCCAGCGTGCGCGGCTTGCCCAACCGATTCATTTACGGCACCAGCAAGGCGGCCGTCATTGGCCTGACGAAAAGCGTGGCGGCCGACTACGTGCGCCAGGGTGTGCGCTGCAATTGCATCTGTCCCGGCACCGTGGACACGCCCTCGCTGCAAGACCGCATCAACAGCTATGCCGACCCGGTGCAGGCGCGCCAAGACTTCATCAACCGCCAGCCCATGGGCCGTTTGGCGCAGGCGCACGAAATTGCGCCCATCGTCACCTTCCTCGCATCCGACGAATCCATCTTTGCCACGGGCAATGCCTACATGGTCGATGGCGGCATGACCATCTGAAACACCCCTTTGAATGACTGAAAGACACACATGAATTTGCTCGACATGAAAGGCCGCCACGCGGTCATCACCGGCGGGGCCACGGGCCTGGGCTTTGCCATCGCGCAGCGCATGCTGGCCTCTGGCGCTCGGATCACCATCTGGGACCGGGATGCGGTGGGCATGAACAAAGCCGCCGAGCAACTGCGCCAAGGGCAGATGGGCGCGGTGGTCAACACGGTGCAAGTCGATGTGACCGACCACGCTTCGGTGGTGCAGGCCACCGCGCAAACCACGGCGCTGGCAGGCGTGGATGTGCTGGTCAACAGTGCCGGCATCACCGGCCCCAACGTCAAGGTCTGGGACTACCCAGTGGACGCCTGGAAGCAGGTGTTCGATGTGAACGTGCATGGCCTGTTCCATTGCTGCCGTGAACTCAGCGCCCACATGAAGGCCCGCAATTACGGCCGCATCGTCAACATTGCTTCTGTTGCAGGCAAAGACGGCAACCCCAACGCCAGCGCCTACAGTGCGAGCAAAGCTGCGGTCATTGGCCTCACCAAATCTCTGGGCAAAGAGCTGGCCGACACCGGTGTGCGCGTCAACTGTGTCACCCCGGCGGCTGTGAAGACCGCGATTTTTGATCAAATGACGCCCGAGCACATCCAGTTCATGCTTTCCAAAATTCCGATGGCCCGCTTTGGCGAGCCCGAAGAAGTCGCCGCCATGGTGACCTGGCTGAGCACCGAAGAATGTTCCTTCTCCACCGGCGCGGTCTTTGACCTGTCGGGTGGCCGTTCCACTTATTGATTTTGTTCCAGCACTGAAAGGTATTTATGAAACTCGTTCGCTATGGCCAAGTTGGCAAAGAAAAACCCGGCCTGATCGACGCCGAAGGCCGCTTGCGCGACCTGAGCGGCGTGGTCAAAGACATCTCGCCCGACCAACTGAACGACAAAGCTTTGGCCAAGCTGGCCAAAGTCAAGACCGACAAGCTGCCCCTGGTGCGCGGCAAAAAGCGTTTTGGCACGCCCATCTCTTACACCAGCAAATTCATCGCCATTGGCCTGAACTACGCCGACCACGCGGCCGAAGCGGGCATGCCCATTCCAGCCGAGCCCATCGTGTTCACCAAGGCGATCTCTTGCATTCAGGGCGCGAACGACGACGTCATGTTGCCCAAGGGTTCCAAAAAGTCCGACTGGGAAGTGGAGCTGGGCATCGTCATCGGCACCCGCACCCGCTATGTCACGCAAAAAGACGCCCTCAACCATGTGGCGGGTTACTGCGTGGTCAACGACGTCAGCGAGCGCGAGTACCAGCTCGAGCGCGGCGCCACTTGGGACAAGGGCAAGGGTTGCGACACCTTCGGTCCCGTGGGCCCTTGGCTGGTCACGCGCGATGAAGTGCCCAACCCGCAAGCCCTGAGCATGTGGCTCGATGTGAACGGCGTGCGCTACCAAACCGGCAACACCAAGACCATGATTTTTGGTGTGGCCAAATTGGTGAGCTACGTGAGCCAGTTCATGACACTGGAGCCCGGCGACATCATCACCACCGGTACACCACCGGGCGTGGGCATGGGCGTCAAGGTGGACGGCAAGTCTGCGCCGGTTTACCTCAAGCGCGGCGACGTCATGCGCTTGGGCATCGAAGGCTTGGGTGAGCAAACCCAAAAGGTCGTGGCTTTCAAGGCCTGAAGCTAAGCCATTGAATCAGTCATGTCGGGGCTGAAGCCGCCGACCTACAGGGGTCTTGTAGGTTGGTGGCTTCAGCCCCGACGTCATGGTTCCTCCCGATTTACCCTTGTTGGCCAGGGTCCTTATCGATTCGATCGGTTTTTGGTGCAGAATAGAACGATCGTTCTTTTTTGCCACCCATGACCGACCGCCAACCTCCCTCCAACGTCGAAAGCCTGCCGCCCCCTGAGCCGGGTCGGCGCGTCCTCATCAAGGGCCAACAAACCAAGGCCGTCATCATCGACGCGGCCCTGGGCTTGGCCTCGCAAATCGGCCTGGAAGGCCTGTCCATTGGCGCCGTGGCCGAAGTCACTGGCATGAGCAAGTCGGGTGTTTTCGCGCACTTTGGCTCGCGCGAAGAACTGCAAATTTCGGTCATCCGCGAATACCACGACCGCTTCGAGTCCAGCGTTTTTTACGCAGCCATGCAAAAGGGTCGCGGCTTGCCCCGCTTGCACGCCATGTTTGACAACTGGATGGTGCAAACCTCGGCCGAGATCGATTCCGGCTGCATTTACATCAGCGGCGCGGTCGAGTTCGACGACCGCAGCGGCCCGGTGCGCGATGCGCTGGCGTCATCGGTCGCCACCTGGCAAACGGCTTTGCGCCGCGCCGTGGAGTTGGCGCAGGCCGAAGGCCAGCTCAGCCAAGAGGCGGACGCCCACCAGATTGCTTTTGAGATCCACGGCTTGATTTTGGCGTTGCACTACGAAGCCCGCTTTTTGCGCAACCCCAGCGCCACCGACCGTGCACGTCAGGGCTTTTTGCACATCTTGGCGCGCTATGGCGGCCCTGCCATGCCACCCACCTCTGTGCCCGCTGCGGGCGCCAAGGCAGCCAAATTGGTGGCCGTGCCCAAGACCCGCCGCAAGCCAAGCGAAGACTGATTTTTTTTACCGATTCAAGGAGCCCTCCATGCCCATCTACAACCCCCCACTTCGCGACATGCAGTTCGTTTTGCACGAGTTGCTCAACGTGAGTGCCGAACTCAAGGCCCTGCCCAAGCACGCCGACACCGATGCCGACACCATCAATGCGGTGCTCGAAGAAGGTGGCAAATTTGCCGCCGAGGTGATCTTCCCGATCAACATCTCCGGCGACACCCAGGGCTGCCAGCTCAACCGCGACACACACGAAGTCAAAGCGCCCGACGGTTTCAAAGAAGCCTACGCGCAGTACGTGGCCGGTGGCTGGCCATCGCTCAGCTGTGACCCTGTGTTTGGCGGTCAGGGCTTGCCCTTTGTGGTCAACCAGTGCTTTTACGAAATGCTCAACTCGTCCAACCAGGCCTGGACCATGTACCCGGGC
>CANGZO010000188.1 GCA_947458305.1 Comamonadaceae bacterium | reverse complement strand
TCAGGGCGAATGGCAAGATTTTGTCACGCGTCATGTCTTTGCAGCGATTCCGGCTGTCGCGCGTGCTTCTTCCAGCAAGCGCAACACCCGCCGCTGCACTTTGCCGGTGGTGGTCATGGGCAGCTGGTCAATGAATTCAATCTCTTTGGGGTACTCGTAAGGGGCCAGCAGGCCCTTGACATGGGCCTGCAGTTCGCGGCGCACCGCGTCGTCAAAGTCAGCTTGCTGCACACCCGAAGGCCGGCGAGCCAGCCAATCGGGTGACAGCACCACATAGGCCTTGACCACAGCACCCCGGTCGGCGTCGGGCTTGGGCACCACAGCGGCGTTCTGCACAGCCGGGTGTTTGACCAGGCAGTTCTCGATCTCGCCCGGCCCGATGCGGTAGCCAGCCGCCTTGAACATGTCGTCGGTGCGGCCCTGGTACCAAAGGTAGCCGTCCTCGTCCGCCACCGCCATGTCGCCCGTGCGGCACCAATCACCCGTGTACTTGGCCTGGGTGGCTTTTGCGTTGTTCCAGTAGCCCAAAAAGAACACCGGGTCGGGCTGGCCGTGCACATCGAAGCGGTTCACCGCCACTTCGCCCGGTGTGCCGGGTGGGCACAGCTGGCCGGTCTCGTCGATGATGGCGACCTGGTGGCCCGGGTAGCCCTTGCCCATGCTGCCGGGCTTGGCGGGCCACAGCCGGGAGCAGTTGCCCACCACGTAGTTGATCTCGGTCTGGCCGAACATCTCGTTCACCGTCACGCCCATCTGCTGCTGGACATACGCAAACACCGCGTCACCCACCGCTTCGCCCGCGCTCATCATGGCTTGCAGTTTCAGGCGGTAGCGGGCTTTCACATCGGGCACGGCCTTCATCATGGCTTTGAGCGCCGTGGGGAACAAAAAGGTGTGTGTCACGCCCTGGCTTTGCAAAATCTCGAAAGCTGCTTCGGGTGAAAAGCGCCCGTTGAAGGCCACGATGGGCCTGCCAAAGTACAGGCTGGGCAGCAAGGCGTCCATCAGCCCGCCGGTCCAGGCCCAGTCAGCGGGCGACCAAAACACGGCTTTGGATGGGCGGCTGGCGTCAAACGGGTCAAAGCCAAACCAGTTCTGGCTGCACACAAAGCCCGTCAAGTTGCCGATCAGCGCCCGGTGCGGGATGAGTGCGCCCTTGGGGTTGCCGGTGGTGCCACTGGTGTAGATCAACACCGCCGGGTCTTCGGCCAAGGTGCTCACGGTTTTGAACGATGCGGCCTGGCTGGTCACGGCTTGCGCGTAATCCAAATCGGCGAGCGCCCCGGCTCCCCCCACTCCGATCAGGCTTTGCAAACCGGGGCAGTCGGGCCGGGCTTGCTGCAAGGCTTGCACGGTGGATTCGTCACACACCGCCACGCGGGTCTGGCTGTCGTTGATGCGAAAAGACAGCGCCTCCGGCCCAAACAGCATGGACAGCGGCATGGCCACCGCGCCCATTTGCAGCACCGCCATGTAGGCCACGGCCGTTTCAAAGCGCTGGGGCAAGACAATCGCCACCCGGTCGCCGCGCTGCACGCCCTGCGCCTGCAGGACCCGGCTCAACTGGTTGGCCGCTTTTTGCAACTGGCCAAAAGTCCAAGTGCGCCCCAAGCCCTGCCCTGCGACATGCTCTCGAATGGCGACGCGCCTTGCCGTGGCAGGCTGCGCCGCCCACTGGCCGCAGCAAGCTTGCGCCATGTTGAAGCGCTTGGGCACCTTCCAGCCAAAGCCTTGGTGGATGGCCGCATAGCGGTCCGGGGTGATGGGGCTCTGGCGGTCTTGGTTGCGACTGACGCTCATCGTGTGTCTCCTTATGATCGAAAGTATGTACCAAGTTTTACGCGAATCACAAAGCCAATGGGTGCCGCTGCGCGGTTGCCGCTACCACGTCCGCCGTTGGGGAAGCGCCCAACCTGGCGCCACCCCTCTGGTTTTGGCCCACGGCTGGATGGACGTGGCCGCCTCGTACCAGTTCATGGTCGACGCCTTCAGCGAGGCTTTTGTCAGCCAGCGCCCCATCATCGCCATGGACTGGCGCGGCTACGGCCTGACCGAGACCCCGCCCACCGACAGCTACTGGTTCCCCGATTACCTGGCGGATCTGGACGCGCTGCTCGACGCACTCTACCCTGGCCAAGCCATTGACCTGGTCGGCCACAGCATGGGCGGCAATGTGGTCATGATGTACGCGGGCACCCGCCCCGAGCGCATCCGCCGCTTGGTCAACCTCGAAGGTTTTGGCATGGCCGCCACGCGGCCAGCCCAAGCCCCCACCCGCATGGCCCAGTGGCTTGATGAGCTCAAAGCGCAACGCGCGGGCGACAACACGCTCAAGCCCTACCCCGACGCCGCAGGCGTGGCGGCACGGCTCATGAAAACCAACGCCCGCCTGGGCCAGGACAAAGCCGACTGGCTGGCGCAGCATTGGGCACAGCCGGGCCCCGATGGCCAGTGGCGCATTCTGGGCGACTCGGCCCACAAGGTCATCAACCCGTATTTGTTTCGCGTTGAAGAGGCTTTGGCCATGTACGCTCGCATCAGCGCCCCGGTTCTGGTGGTGGAAGCTTCAGACGACTCCCTCAGCCAGTGGTGGAAGGGCAAATACACCTTGGCCGAGTTTCACGAACGCCTGCAAGCGGTGCCCAAGTTGGAAAAAGCCATGATCGAAGATGCGGGTCACATGCTGCACCACGACCAACCCCAGGCTTTGGCGACGCTGATTGAAAAATTTTTGAACTGAACCGCAACTTACAATCCGCCAACTTACTTGCCCTCGGCTCCCTATGAAACTGCTGGAACTGAACCACACCCGGGTCATCCTGTGCGCCTTGGCACTGCTGGCACTGCCCGCGCTGTCCCAAGAGACGCGTTATTGCCCGTCTTTTTTGGGTGTGAAGGGCGCTCCCGAACCGACGCATCGTGGGGAGTTGACCTTTTCGCCCTTTACCCACCACTGGAGCCAAAACCCGGAACACAAAAAGGTGGTCTTGGTGGCGATCGACGAACAGCTGCCAGGCGACCGGCTTTGTGGTGTGAGCTTTTTCAGCAACTCTTTTGGCCAGCCCTCGGTGTACGTGTATGCCGGCCAGCAGTTCAACAATCTGTTGGGCAAGCCTCATCTGTTCGCCAAGGTCACAGCAGGCGTCATGTATGGGTATGTTGCCCCCTACGAAAACAAAGTGCCCTTGAACCACAATGGTTTCAACCCTGCGGTCATACCCTCTGTGGGGTACAAACTGAGCCAACACGACTCCGTTCAAGTTAAATTTTTGGGTACGGCTGCCTTGATGTTCTCTTACGGCAGACAGTTTTAAGCTTTCCAACGGGGTGTGTTGGCGCTCATCTCATGAGAAAATGCTCGGTTTACCGCATCGGAGTTTCCCCATGGACGCAGAACACATCAACCAAATCGGTGCCGCCCTCACAGACCTGACCGCTCGTACCCACGAGTTACGGGGGTATCTTTGACTACGATGCCAAATCTGAACGGCTGAGAACCGTCAACGCATCGCTCGAAGATCCGGCGGTCTGGAACGACCCGAAAAAAGCCCAGGAACTGGGCAAAGAGAAAAAAGCCCTGGACGGTGTGGTGGTGACCATCACCAACCTCACCAGTGAGTTGGCCGACAACCTTGAACTCTTCGAAATGAGCAAGGAAGAAGGCGATGACGATGGCCTGATGACCATCGAAGCCGAAACCGCCAAATTGACCGCGCTGGTGGAAGACCTCGAATTTCGCCGCATGTTCCGCCACGAGGCCGACCCACTCAACTGCTTTGTCGACATCCAGGCCGGCGCAGGCGGCACGGAAGCCTGCGACTGGGCCAGTATGCTGCTGCGCCAGTACATCAAATACGCCGAACGCAAGGGCTTCAAAGCCACGGTGGAAGACGAAACCCCGGGCGACACCGCGGGCATCAAGGGCGCGACCATCAAGATCGAAGGCGAATACGCTTTTGGTTTGCTGCGCACCGAAACCGGCGTGCACCGTTTGGTGCGCAAGAGCCCCTTTGACTCGTCAGGCGGCCGCCACACTTCTTTTGCCTCTTTGTTTGTATACCCTGAGATCGACGACTCGATCGAGATCAACATCAACCCGTCTGACGTGCGCACCGACACCTTCCGAGCCAGCGGCGCGGGTGGCCAACACATCAACAAGACCGACTCGGCAGTGCGCCTGACGCACATCCCCACCGGCATCGTGGTGCAGTGCCAAGACGGCCGAAGCCAGCACAGCAACCGCGATGTGGCTTGGCAACGCCTGCGCTCGCGCTTGTATGACTTCGAGATGCGCAAACGCCTGGAAGAGCAGCAAAAGCTGGAAGACACCAAGACCGATGTGGGCTGGGGTCACCAGATCCGCAGCTATGTGCTGGACAACAGCCGCATCAAGGATTTGCGCACCAACGTCGAAATCTCGGCCACCCAAAAGGTGCTCGATGGCGACCTCGATGCGTTCATCGAAGCCTCACTGAAACAAGGCCTCTGAGCTGCTCAGACC
>CANGZO010000187.1 GCA_947458305.1 Comamonadaceae bacterium | reverse complement strand
GGACACTTATCACCGCTGGATGGAGGTGGTGATTTACGCCACCTTAGCGGGGCTGCCCTCCATCAGCGTGCCTGCAGGCTTTGGGGCCAATGGTTTGCCCATGGGCTTGACGCTGATCGGCAAACCACAGGGCGACTGGAACTTGTTGAAACTGGCCCACGCCTACGAAATGGCGAACCAAGACATCGTCAACCGTCGCCCGCCAGGGGTTTGAAATTGGGCTTGGGGTCCTTGGCTCAGTTTTGCTGCCAAGGCAGACCACGCACGCGCCAGCCGCCTTTGACACCCCGGTGCGCCTGATCGTCTGGGTCGCCCTCAAATCCTTCGAGGATGTTGTAGGCCTGCAAGCCCAACTCGGTGGCGCGCTGGGCCGCGGCGATCGAGCGCACACCGCTGCGGCACAGCAGCACCAATTTTTTGCCACCTGCGCCCAAAGCCTGCACGCCCGCGTCAAAACCCGGGTTCATCGCCATGCCAGGCCACTGCTTCCAAGCCACAGCATGGGCACCGGGCACAAAGCCGACCCAGGCGCGTTCGGCATCGGTGCGCACGTCCACCAATTCGGCCTCGCCCGATTGCACCCAAGCCCAGGCTTGTTCTGGCGAGACGTCTCCGGCATAAGTCGTGGCAGGTCTGATGGTCATGATGGTTTCAATTGGTGTGAAGTTCGTATCCAGAAAAACAGGGCATGGCCTTCCCGTCAGGCATCATGCAACCCAGGTCCGACAAGTTTAGCCACAAAGACCAGGTCGCTTGAAAGGACGCCACAGACCAGCACCACGCATCTGCGCCCATGGCTGGAAAAGGTAATATCCCAACAACATGTCAGCGCCAACCCACTGAATCAAAGCCATGAGAAACCACGTCATAGCCTGCTCAATCAGCCTCACCCTGGTCTTGGCGCTTGCCGGGTGTGCCAAAACAGCGCTGAGCCCCACCAGCTCCAGTGACTCTGACAAGCCCACCGTGTCCCAGCTTCAGGGCAACACCCCTTTGCCACCCGGTGCCGTGATCAAACACGACAAATCGTTCATCATTGGCACGGGTGACAACTGGTTCGGGCGAATGACCCTCAACATCGGTCGGGACGCCAACATCGCCCACCGTTTCTTTGTCCAGACATACCCACAAAACGGCTGGACCCTCGTTTCCTCCGTGCGCACCGCTCGATCACTTTTGGTCTTCACCAAAGTCGACCGAACCATCACCATCGAAATCACCGAAGGCAACTACCTGACCACGGGTGAAGCCGTGCTGACCGTCTCGCCTTTGTCCAAGTCCAGCCCCACGGGCGCCACCAACATCACCCCGCTGCGCTGAGCAGCCCCAAGCCCTTCACGCCCAAGCACCCGGCCCCCATCGGGCGTCAGGGCCAGGCCCGGCATGGCCGTTCGTGACAGGACAGGCCGCAACGGCTAAGATGCGGGTTTTGGTTGACGTTTACGTCAACGTCAAAGCTCAAAAAACTGCCCGCTACCGGAGTCGCCCCATGACCGATCTGTCCGCCGAATTCAAAGCCCTGGCCGAGTACCGCCCCACCCACAAAGTGCGTTTTGTCACCGCCGCCAGTCTGTTTGACGGCCACGACGCCGCCATCAACATCATGCGCCGCATCCTGCAAAGCATGGGCGCCGAAGTGATTCACCTGGGCCACAACCGCTCGGTGGACGAGGTGGTCACCGCTGCGCTGCAAGAAGACGCCCAAGGCATCGCCATCAGCTCCTACCAAGGCGGGCACAACGAATACTTCACCTACATGACTGAACTGCTCAAGGCCCGCGGGGGTGAGCACATCCAGGTGTTTGGCGGCGGCGGCGGGGTGATCGTGCCCTCCGAGATCCGCATGCTGGCCGAGCATGGCGTGCGCATTTTCAGCCCCGAAGACGGCCAAAAGATGGGCCTGGCCGGAATGATCGGCGAGATGGTCATGCGCTGCGACAAAGACATCAGCCCCCTGGCCCCCAAAGACGTGACAGCGATTCAGGGCCACGGCGAGATGAACTGGCGCGCCTTGGCGCAGCTGATCACCGCCTTGGAAAACGACAAAGCCGATGCCAGCGTGGTCCAGGCCGTACGCGAACAAGCGACGCAAAAGAAAGTGCCCGTGCTGGGCATCACCGGCACTGGCGGTGCGGGCAAGTCATCCCTGACCGACGAATTGATCCGCCGCCTGCGCTTGGACCAGGGCGACGCGCTGCGCGTGGCGGTGATCTCGATTGACCCCTCGCGCCGCAAGAGCGGCGGTGCCCTGCTGGGCGACCGCATCCGCATGAATGCGATTTCACCTTGGTCGCAAGGCCCACGTGTGTTCATGCGTTCACTGGCCACACGTGACTTTGGCAGTGAAATTTCGGCCGCATTGCCCGACGTGGTGGCAGCCTGCAAGGTGGCGGGCTTTGACTTGATCGTGGTTGAAACCTCGGGCATCGGCCAGGGCGATGCGGCCATCGTGCCGCATGTGGATGTGCCCATGTACGTGATGACGCCCGAATTTGGTGCGGCCAGCCAGCTCGAAAAAATCGACATGCTGGACTTTGCCGAGTTTGTCGCCATCAACAAATTTGACCGCAAGGGCGCGTCTGACGCCCTGCGCGACGTGGCCAAGCAAGTGCAGCGCAACAAGGAAGCATGGACCACGCCAACCGAGCAGATGCCGGTGTTTGGCACCATGGCGGCGCGATTCAACGACGACGGCGTGACCGCGTTGTACCAAGCGCTCAAAACACGTTTAGCAGAACTGGGCATGAAGACCACCGAAGGCCGTTTGCCGGTGGTCAAGGTGCGCCACAGCACCCACCAAAACCCGGTGGTGCCCTCTTCGCGTACCCGCTATTTGGCAGAGATCAGCGACACAGTGCGCGGCTACAAAAAACGCGCCCGAGACCAGGCCCGCTTGGCCCGCGAAATCCAGCAACTGCGAGCCGCCGCCCGCATGCTCGAAGTGGGCAAAACAGGACGCGCCAAAGCCGCAGAGGCTGCCATTGACCTGGCCGTGCAACGCGAACAAACCCAAGACCCCACAGCCCGCAAGCTGCTGGCCCAGTGGCCCGACATGCAAAAAGCCTATGCGGGCGACGAATACGTGGTCAAGATCCGTGACAAGGAAATCCGCACCGCGCTCACCACCCAATCGCTGTCCGGCACCACCATCCGCAAAGTGGCCCTGCCCCAATACGAAGACGACGGCGAGGTGCTCAAGTGGTTGATGCTGGACAACGTGCCGGGCAGCTACCCCTACACCGCAGGCACTTTTGCCTTCAAGCGCGAGGGCGAAGACCCGACCCGCATGTTCGCCGGTGAAGGCGACCCCTTCCGCACCAACCGCCGCTTCAAGCTGGTGTCTGAGGGCCTGCCCGCCAAGCGCTTGTCCACCGCGTTTGACTCGGTCACGCTGTACGGCAACGACCCCGACCTGCGTCCGGACATCTACGGCAAGATCGGCAACTCGGGTGTGAACGTGGCCACGCTCGACGACATGAAAGTGCTGTACTCGGGCTTTGACCTGTGCAACCCGACCACCTCGGTGTCGATGACCATCAACGGCCCCGCGCCGTCGATCCTGGCCATGTTCATGAACACGGCCATCGACCAGAATATTGACAAGTTCAAGGCCGACAACGGCCGCGAACCCACCGAGACCGAAGCCGCCAAGATCAAGGAATGGGTGCTGGCCAATGTGCGTGGCACGGTGCAGGCCGACATCCTGAAAGAAGACCAGGGCCAGAACACCTGCATCTTCTCGACCGAGTTTTCATTGAAAGTGATGGGCGACATCGCGCAGTATTTTGTTCACCACGACGTGCGCAACTTCTACTCGGTGTCCATCAGCGGTTACCACATCGCCGAAGCCGGGGCCAACCCGATCAGCCAGCTGGCCTTCACGCTGTCGAATGGCTTCACCTTTGTGGAAGCGTATCTGGCGCGCGGCATGCACATCGACGACTTCGCGCCGAACCTGTCCTTCTTCTTCAGCAACGGCATGGACCCCGAGTACACCGTCATGGGCCGTGTGGCGCGCCGCATCTGGGCTGTGGCCATGAAAGAGAAGTACGGCGCGAACGAGCGCAGCCAAAAGCTCAAGTACCACATCCAGACTTCGGGTCGCTCGCTGCACGCGCAAGAGATCCAGTTCAACGACATCCGCACCACGCTGCAAGCGCTGATCGCGATCTACGACAACTGCAACAGCCTGCACACCAACGCGTTTGACGAAGCCATCACCACGCCCACCGAAGACTCGGTGCGCCGCGCCATGGCGATCCAGATGATCATCAACCGCGAATGGGGCTTGGCCAAGAACGAGAACCCGAGCCAAGGCGCCTTCATCATCGAAGAGTTGACCGAGTTGCTGGAAGAAGCCGTGCTGGCCGAGTTTGAAAAAATCGCCGAGCGCGGCGGTGTGCTGGGCGCGATGGAAACCGGCTACCAGCGCGGCAAGATCCAAGACGAGTCCATGCACTACGAGATGCTCAAGCACACCGGCGAGCTGCCCATCATCGGCGTCAACACCTTCCGCAACCCCAAGGGCGACG
>CANGZO010000186.1 GCA_947458305.1 Comamonadaceae bacterium | reverse complement strand
GCTGATGGACTGGAACATCGAGGTGGACGAAGCGATGTTTTTGGGTGGCTTGCCCAAAGGCGAGTTTTTACGTGAATTTGAGCCCGACTTTTTCTTTGATGACCAGACCGGTCACATCGAATCAGCGGCGCGGCATGTGCCCTCAGGGCATGTGGCTTCGGGCGTGTCCAACCCCGACTGAGCTGCCCAGGTTCAGCGTTTTTTCTCGGTGTAAGGCGCCACTTGCCGGGCGTCGATGCGGTAACCCGCCACCCCCATGTGCGAGTCGGTTTTGGTGGCGCTCATGGGGCCAGTCACCCACACCACGTCCATCAGGCGCAGCCGCTTAGCGGGTTTGTCCAGCACCACATGCACGATCTGGTTGGCCGGGGGCGGGGGTGAATGGATGCAGGCTCCAAAGTAAGGCACCAGCAAAAATTCTTTCATGCCGTCGGGCAGGTCCTCCAGCGGCACCACATAGCCCGGCAGGCGCAGGTTTTGGCCCAGCACCAAGGGGTTGATGGGCGCGTTGTCCCACATCTTGCGCATTTTTTGCAGTGCCTCTTCGGCCTTGGGGTCGTTGTCTTTGAGGGAGTCCAGGTTCAAGGCCTTGAGGTCTTTGAAGGGGTCCCAGCCGGCCGGTATCAATTGTTCCCAACTGACGGTGCGCACCGGGCCCGGCAGGCTGGCACCGGGGGGCGGGGCTTCGGCCGACAAGGCAGGCTTTGTTTGCGGCACCAACTCGCGGGCGGTTTCGCGCACGCTTTGGGCCATGGCCAAGCCCGGCAGCATGCCCCAAAGGCCTAAGCCAAGGCCCAGGGCCATGGCAGCTGTGCGGCGCTTGTTCATTTTCAGGGTCGCTTTCATCTCAAACACGCGGTGACAAGCCATCGGCCAAGGACCAACGGTAAGCCCGCCAAGCCGGGCCCAGACTGGCCAACAGGCCCGCCAACATGACCGCAGCGAGCAAGGCCCACTGCGTGGGCAAGGGGGCCGACATGTGCAAGCGGATGCCCAGCTCTTGCTGCAACCAAGGCGTGCCCAGCGCCATGCCCGATTGCGCCAACAAAACGCCCAGCACCACCCCGGCGCAGGTGACCCACAGCCCTTCGAGGGTGAGCAAGCCCAGCACATGGCGTGGCCCCGCCCCCACGGCCCGCAAGACCGCGAGTTCTCGGCGGCGCTCGTTCAGGCCCGCCAGCACCACCGCCATGAGCGAGACCACGCTGACCAATGCCACCAAGGCGGACACGGCCAACAAGGCGTTTTCACCCACACCCAGCACCGCCCACAGCTCACCCAGGGCCACGCCGGGCATCACCCCCATCAGGGCTTCGGCTTGGTAAGCGTGCACAAAGCGCTGCACATTGAACACGGCCGCTCGGGTTTTGAGGCCCACCAAAGCGGCCGTCACGGCTTGGGGTTCCAAGTTGAATTTGCGTGCTTGGTCGGCAGGAATCTGCCCGCCTGGCAGGGGTGCACCCGCCACCCATTCGAGGTGCAAGGCCTCGAGCGCCTGCAGGCTCACATGCACCGTACGGTCGACCGGGGTGCCAGTGGGCGACAAGATACCGACCACCTTGAAGGGCTTGTCGTCATGGTGAGGGGTTGCCGGGCTGGCGGGTGCATGGCTGTGGCCGTGTGAATGACCATGGCCATGGTCATCCATGCCGTGACCGAGCGTGATGCTTTGACCCAAGGTGTAACCCATTTGGCGCGCCACCTCGGACCCGATCACCGCTTCGTACAAGCCATCCAGGGTGCCTGCAAACACCGCACCTTGCTGCAAGGCCAGCGGTTGTTTGTCGCCGTACGCAAAGTGCTGGAAGTACGCGGGCGTGGTGCCCAGCACCGGATAGCCCCGGTGTGAGTCGCCCAAACTCAAGGGCACGACCCACGAGACCGAGCGGTGCTGCGCCAGCGCCCGAACACTGTCCATGGACATGCTTTGCGGCACGCTGCCGATGTGGAACACCGAAAACAGCATGAGCTGCACCGGACTGCTGCGGGCGCCCACGATCAGGTCGACCCCACTGACCGATTGCGAAAAACTGCTGCGGATGTCGTGACGCAAACGCTCCAAGGTCCAGAGCAAGGCGGTGGCCAGCGCCAGCGACACCACCACCCAGACCAAGGTGCTGCGCCGGTTCCAGGCGCTTTGCCGAGCGATGCTGAGCAAAGGGTTCATGCGCGTGCCCCGGTTTGTTGCAGCTCAGGCAAAGACCACTGCAGGTCAAAACGCGCGGCCTGTTGCGGGTCATGGCTGACACACACCAAGGTGCTGCCCGCGTCCCGTGCGGCTTGCATGAGCACGTCCATGAAGTCGTGGCGCAAAGCGGCGTCAAGCGCCGAGGTGGGTTCGTCGGCCAAGACCAATTCGGGCTGGCCCATCAGAGCGCGGGCCGCCGCCACGCGCTGCTGTTGGCCCACCGACAAGGTGTCGGCACGGCGTACCCACAGGCCTTCGGGCAAGCCCATGCGCTTTAGCCAAGTTTGGGCCGAGGCCTCGGGGCCACCGGTGGCTTGGCAGCGTTCGCGTCGGCGCTTAGAAAAGCGACAGGGCAAGGTCACGTTGTCGAGCACGCTCAAGTAAGGCAACAGGTTGAACTGCTGAAAAATCACGCCCACATGGTCGGCACGAAAGGCATCGCGTTGGCCGGACTGCAAAGCCGCCCAGTCTTGTCCGAGCAAAGACACGCGGCCTTGCTGCGGCAACAAAACACCCGCCAACAAGCCCAACAAGCTGCTTTTGCCGCAACCGCTGGGGCCATGCAAAAACACAGTCTGGCCCTGCGCCACGTGCAAACGGCCCAGCACCAGGGTGTCAGGCCCCCCTCGGGTCCAGGCAAATCGCATGGGCTCGATATCGATCACGAAACTCCCCTTTTTTTGAGTCCGGGACAATATACCCGCTCAAGGGGGCTCAGGCGGTTTTTCTGCGACCTTCCCTGCGGGCAATCCACACCGTGGCCCACAAGATGACGAAGGCCCCCAGCCAAGTGGACTGGCTGGGCACATCGCCAAACACCAACCAACCCAAGACAGAGGCCCAGACCAGATCCAAAAAGCGCAGCGACTGGGTGGCCGATATGTCGGCCAGCGCAAAGGCCCGGGTCAGGCAATAGTGGGCCAGCGTGCCCAGCACGCCAGTGGCCGCAAAAGCCAACCACTGCATGGGGGTTGGCATTTGCCAGTTGGGGATGGCCATGGGCAAGCTGAGCACCGTCACCGTGAGGGCTTGCCAGAGCACGATGACACCGGGCTTTTCGTAGCGGGTCAGCGCTTTGGTGATCAGGAACGAGGCGGCAAACACGGGGGCCGATGCCAACATGACCAGGTTGTACCAACCGCCATCGCCCGACATTTTGGGCAAGACCACCACCAACACACCGCTGAAACCGATGATGGCCGCGATCCAGCGGTCTTTGCGCATGGGCTCGCCCAAAAACCAAGCGGCACCCAGCATGATGAAAATCGGCCCGGTGAAACCAATCGCGGTCATGTCGGCCAAGGATATTTTGGGCAAGGCGGTGAACCACAACACCAGCCCCAAGGTGTGAACCCCTCCGCGCCAGAACTGCCCCACCAGGTTCACGGGCATGTAGGCCCGCCAGCCATCGCGCCAGACCCAAGGCAAGATCACCAATAAGCCAAAGAGGTATCGCAAGAACTGCGATTGGTAAACGTCCAAATGCAGCGTCAGGTCACGGGCAATGGTGTTGAGCAAGGAAAACAAGAAGCCACCCAGCACCATCCAAATCATGCCGCGCACCGCCACAGGCAA
This sequence comes from Comamonadaceae bacterium, assembly GCA_947458305.1. Lineage (GTDB taxonomy): Bacteria > Pseudomonadota > Gammaproteobacteria > Burkholderiales > Burkholderiaceae_C > Limnohabitans_A. The sequence goes on along the minus strand of CANGZO010000186.1, from coordinate 816 downwards.
GTTGGCAAATGTGCGCAAACCGCGTCGGTGGACCAAAGACCACTGGCGTCTGGGGTAAGTGGGTTTGCGCCGTTTCAAGCCAAAGCCCAGGGGAAGGTGTGCATCACATGGCCATCTTAGGCCGACCCAGCCGCAAAGCGGGTCGCTTGGGTTACGCCGTCATGCGCATCGGAATGGTGACCGGGCCATCGTTGACCAGCGCCACTTTCATGTCGGCAGCAAAGCGACCGGTTTGCACCACCGGGTGGGCCTTTTGCGCTTGCGCCACAAAGTGCGCATACAGCCGCCGGCCATCTTCGGGCGCGGCCGCTTGGGTGAAACTGGGGCGGTTGCCGCCGGCCACGTCTGCGGCCAAGGTGAACTGGCTCACCAGCAGCAGCCCCCCGCCCACGTCTTGCACGCTGCGGTTCATTTTTCCGGATTCGTCACCGAAAATGCGCAGCTTGAGCAGCTTGGTCAACAGCTTATCGGCCACGGCTTCGGTGTCGCCCTTTTCGGCACACACCAGGACCAACAAGCCCTTGCCGATTTGGCCGATCACCTCGCCGTCCACCCGCACACTGGCTTCGCTCACCCGTTGCAACAAGGCCATCATTTCAAGTCCCTCGCATCGTCAAAATGCGCCTCCACATCGCTGGGCAACAGCTGGATGGTGGCCCGCAAGCCAGGCACGGCGCTCATCAAAGCCTGCTCGACGCTGCCGCGCAAAGCGGCGGCGCGGCCCAAGGTCCAAGCCGAGGGCATGTGCATGTGCACGTCCACAAATCGCCGCTGACCCGCTTTGCGGGTGTTCAGGTGGTCAAAGCGGATGATCTC
>CANGZO010000185.1 GCA_947458305.1 Comamonadaceae bacterium | reverse complement strand
TTGGTGGACCGGCAAGGCCGTTTGCTGGCCCGAGCGGAGCTCGCCCCATGAGCGGCCTGCACAGTTTGACCGTTTACTTTGACGGCTCGTGCCCCATGTGCCGACGCGAAATCGCCATTTACCGGCGTTTGCCCCAGTCGGCTGCCATCGATTGGGTGGATGTGAGTGCTGGGGCCGAGTTGGGCGCCTCACTCAGCTGTGCGCAGGCGATGGCCCGATTCCATGTGCGCGACCGCCAGGGCCGCTTGTACAGCGGCGCGGCAGCGTTTTCGCAGATGTGGCGCATGTTTCCGGGTTGGCGGTGGCTGGGCTGGCTGTCGGCCTGGCCACCTTTGTCGTGGCTGTTTGAGGCCGCTTACCGTTTGTTTTTGCCGCTGCGGCCCACTTTGCAAAAGTGGGTCAGGCGCGGCTTGGGTGAGGAGAAATCGCGATGACCAGAGGTTTGTCGGGTGCTTTGTACACAGTGCTTGGGTTGGGCCTGTTGGGAACTTTGGCTTTGTCGGGTCTGCCCCAGGCCCTGGCGCAAGCGCCCAGCCCTGTTGGTGAGAAGGTGACTTTGGGCTCTTGGGCCATCGAACGCACCGAAGTGACCATCGGTCAGTTTGAGCGTTATGCCCGTTCCACCGGCACCGTGACCCGCGCCGAAAAAGAAGGCGGCGGTTTTGAGTACGGCGCAGGCTGGGAGCGTCGCCCCGGTTGGTCGTGGCGCAAGCCCGATGGTGTGGCCCCTGCCAGCCCCGATTTGCCCGCCGTGCACCTGGACTTTGCCGAGGCGCAGGCTTACTGCCGCTGGGCGGGTGGCCGATTACCCACCGGGGCCGAATGGCAAAAAGCGGGCTTCACCGAGCTGCGCGACGCCCCACCCGCACCTTGGGTGAAGGGCCGCACTTACCCCTACAGCACCGGCGACAGCCCGCAAGGCGCCAACACCAGCGACCCTGACCCGTGGCCACGCGCTGCACCAGCCGGGGCAACCCGACAGGGCGTGAATGGCCTGTATGACATGGGGGCCAACGCCTGGGAGTGGACCACCGATGCGCGGGGCAACGAAAGGCGCACGGTAGGAAGCTCTTGGTGGTACGGCGCTTTCAACATGAAGGCCGATGTGCAGGCTTACAAGCCTGCAGACTTTTACGCGGTCTACATCGGTTTTCGCTGCGCGTACGACCTGGCGCCTGCTGTGCCCAGTTCGACCAAGGCCAAGCCATGATGACCTCTTTGCCTGAGGGTTACCGGGCGCTGGTCGTGGGCGCTACCGGGGCGATTGGCGGGGCCTTGCTGCAACAACTTCAGCTTGACCCGCGTTGCGCGGCGGTGGTGGGGGTGTCGCGCCAAAGCGCACCAGGGCTCGATTTGCTGAGCGAGCCCAGCATCCAGGCCTGTGCCCAGGCCTTGGCGGCGCAGGGGCCGTTTCATTTGGTGCTGGACGCCACGGGGGCCTTGACGCTGAATGGACGTGGCCCTGAAAAGCGCCTTGACGAACTCGATGCCGCGCACTTTCTTAACGCGCTGCACCTGAACGCCGTGGGGCCAAGTCTCTTGCTCAAGCACTTTGCGCCCTTGCTGGCCTCAGGCCAGCGGGTGATTTGGGGCAAGTTGTCTGCGCGGGTGGGCAGCATCGATGACAACCGCAAAGGCGGTTGGTACGGTTACCGGGCGGCGAAGGCGGCGCTCAACATGCTGCTGCAGACAGCGGCGATCGAGTTGTCGCGCCGCAGGCCGCTGTTGGTGGTGGCTGCCTTGCAACCGGGCACCGTGCAATCGGCTTTGAGCCAGCCGTTTGTGGGCCAGGATGCCTTGCAGCCAAACGAGTCAGCCCAGCGCTTGTTGGTCACGCTCAATGGCTTGCAGCCCACCGGGCGCGCCCAGTTTGTGGACCATCAGGGGCAGCACATCCCTTGGTGATGCGCCCAAGCACAGGGCGTTGATCAGCCCAGCGCCTTGGCAATCTTGTGGCGCGGCACGGTGGGCTTGGGGCATTGACCCTTGGGCAGCTCAAACCACTGGCGCACATCGTTCTCTACCCCCACGCCGTGCATGAAGTTGTAGATGGCCTTCTTCAGGCCCTGACCCAAGAGGTCGTGGTCCACGCCCGGGGGCATGGGGGTGGGATCGACAAAGCCCACGTCGTTTTTGGCAAAGGTGCCCTCGGGCAGGGGCAGCAGCGTCACGCCGTAAGCCTCGGGGTTTTGGCCTACGGGGGAGTGCACGGTGCAGACAAAGCGGTGAAAAAAGCCACTGTGGATGCAGCCGTTTTCAAACAACTGCCGCACGTATTCGAGCGCGTCCACCGTGTCTTGCACGGTTTGCGTGGGAAAGCCGTACATCAGGTAGGCGTGCACGAGGACGCCCGCATCGGCAAAACCTTTGGTCACTTGCGCCACCTGCTCGACCGAGACGCCTTTTTTCATCAACTGAAGCAAGCGGTCAGAAGCGACCTCCAGCCCGCCCGACATGGCAATGCAGCCGCTTTGCGCCAGCAGCTCGCACAGCTCGGGCGTGAAGGTTTTCTCAAAGCGGATGTTGCCCCACCACGAGATTTGCACGCCCCGGCGCAGCAGTTCTTCGGCCAAGGCTTTCAAGGCTTTGGGGGGCGCGGCTTCGTCCACAAAGTGAAAACCGGTCTGGCCCGTCTCGGCGACGATCTGCTCGATGCGGTCCACCAGGGTGCTGGCCTGGGCGGTTTCGTAGCGGCTGATGTAGTCCAGGCTCACATCGCAAAAGCTGCACTTTTTCCAGTAGCAGCCGTGCGCCACGGTGAGTTTGTTCCAACGCCCATCGCTCCACAACCGGTTCATCGGGTTGAGCATGTCCAGCAGCGACAGGTATTGGTGCAGCGGCAGGCCATCCCAAGTCGCCGTGCCCACCTCTTCAAAGGGGATGTCGGGTTCCTGCAGGTTGATGTACTGCACCTGACCTGCGTCGTTGCGCACAAAGGTGCGCTGCAGGCGCTGCGCGCTGCGCTGGCCTTGCAGGTGTTCTATCAAGCTCAGCAGCGGGCGCTCGCCCCCGTCCAACGTCACAAAATCCACATGGTCAAACACGCGGGCGTCTTTCAACTCGCGCAGTTCGGTGTTCACAAAGCCGCCGCCCAGGCCAATCCGGATGGTTGGGTGAGCACGCTTGATGCACTGAGCGATGCGAAAGGCCGCATACACCGAGCCGGGGAAGGGCACGGACAGCAAGACCAAGGTGGGCTGGTGCCGCTCAATGGCCTGCAGCGCCAGGCGCTCCAGCGTGGTGTCGATCAGGTTGGACGGCTCGGCCAACGCCTCGGCCAGCGCATCAAAGCTCGGTTGGCTCGCAGCCAGGCGCTCGGCGTAGCGCACAAACTCAAAGCCTTCGTCCACCGCGTCGCGCAGCACATCGGCCAAGTCGTTCAGGTACAGCGTGGCCAGGTGGCGGGCGCGGTCAGTTTGGCCCAAGGCGCCAAAAGCCCAGCCAATCGGGTCGCCTGTGCCATCGTCCTCATACGCGTCGAGCGCCGCAAAGCGCGGGCCTTCAGGCAAAAAGCCTCGGCCGGCGATGCGGTGGCTGAGCGTGCTGTCGCGGCCTTGCAAAAACGCGATCACGGCGTCGATGCTGACGACGTAGTCGTGGAAGTGGTCGAGGAAAAAATTCACCGGACCCGAGCGCTCTTCGACGGGCAAGGCCAGCGCTGTGTCTCGCAAATCGGTCAGCCCTTTTTTGTTCAGCAAGGCCAGCACCGTGGCCAGCGCCAGGTCTTCTTGCACCGCATCAAAACCCCGCGCACGCAAAAAACCCGTCAGGTAGGCCGTGGACGGGTAGGGCGTGTTGAGCTGCGTCATCGGCGGGATGAGGCTCAAAACTTTGAACGGGGCGGGGCTGGGCATCAGGCAGTTGGGTTTCGAAAGGGTGGGGTGGATTATCAACGGGCGAAGGCTCGTCCACCTGCGTTCATGGGGGTACTTACCTTCAGGGACTGGCTTTCAGGGCGTTAACATCCAGCAGCACTGACAGCGACTGTCCGATTGAATGTCTTCCGATGACCCCCTTGCCAGAAACTCCCCCAGACGCTGCCACGTCCTTGTCTGCCTTGATGGTTCAGCCCAGCGAGCAGGCGCCGCTGACCCCCGCCCAGCAGCGCTTCAACGATTTGCTGGCCCGCATCGAGGAGTTGTCGGGCCTCATCCAGCGGCTCGAAGCTTGGTCAGACCGACACCGGTACACCCACATTCAGGCTTTGCGCGAGTCGGTGCAGCTGGCGCAAGCGCACCGCAAAAGCCTGCTGCTCTTTGTGCATGAACGTCTGCAAACAGCAGATTTCACCGATCGGCAGCAACGCATGGCACGGGGCATGGTGCGTGGCTTGCTCGACCATTTGGCTCCCATGGCCGACCCGCAAGTGCAGGCGCTGGCCGATGTGTATGTGAGCGAAGAGGACAGCCAAGAAGAGGCTCAAGAACAGGCCGAGGCGGCGCAGCGCTTGCGCGAGCGCATCGAAGAAGCGCTGGGCCAACCCATTGAAAAGCCGGACCAATACCAAACGCCCGAAGAGATGATGCAAGCGGGCATGCGCCAATGGCAACGCCAGCAAGAGGCCGACGAGCAACGCAAAGCGGCCAAGCGTGCCG
>CANGZO010000184.1 GCA_947458305.1 Comamonadaceae bacterium | reverse complement strand
GCGGGGCTGGGCACCATCACGCCGTTGCAATGGTTGCGCGGCAGCAAGTCGGATGGAGACAAATCATGAGCACGCTGCTGCAGATCGAGGGCGTGGGCAAGTCCTTTGGCGGCTTGAAGGCCGTGCAAAACGTGAGCCTGTCGGTGACCGAAGGGCGTCTGAGCGCCTTGATTGGCCCCAACGGCGCGGGCAAGACCACCTTGTTCGCGCTCATGTCGGGATTCCTGATCCCTGACACTGGCAAGGTCGTATTTGACGGGCAAGACATCACCGGCCAGCCGCCGCATCTGAATGCCCGCATGGGCCTGACGCGTACTTTCCAGATCGTGCAGCCCTTTGCGGCGCAAACGGTGCGTGAAAACATCGCGGTGGGAGCCCACTTGCATTTGCCAGGCCGCACGCAGGCCCTTGAATTTGCCGAATCGGTCGCCCAGCAAGTAGGCCTGAGCCCACAGTTGGACAAGCTGGCCAGCGATCTGACGGTGGCTGGCCGCAAACGCTTGGAGCTGGCCCGTGCACTGGCCACGCGTCCACGCTTGTTGCTGCTCGACGAGGTGCTGGCAGGCCTGAACCCGCAAGAAATTGCCGAGATGATCCCCGTGGTGCAAGGCATTGCCCAAAGCGGCGTGACGGTGCTGATGATTGAACATGTCATGCAAGCGGTGATGAGCCTGGCGCAAGAGGTCTGGGTGCTGGCGCAAGGTCAACTGATTGCCCAAGGCACGCCTGCCGAGGTCACCCGCAACCAAGCCGTTGTGGAGGCCTATTTGGGCCATGGCACGGCGGAGCGTTTGCAAAAGAGCGCGACTCAAAACCAATCAGCCCATGTTGCCCAGGAGTCCACGGTATGAGCGCCCTCTTGAATGTCCAAGGCATCAAGTCAGGCTACGGCGTGGTCGAGGTCTTGCGCGGTGTCGATTTGCATGTGATGCCAGGTGAATTGGTGGCGCTGCTGGGCAGCAACGGTGCAGGCAAGACCACGCTCAATTTGACCCTGAGCGGTTTGGTGGCCACCCGCGCAGGGCAGGTGCAGTTTGACGGGCACGACATCACCGGTTTGCATTCACGCCAAGTGGTGGTTCGTGGCCTGATTCAAGTGCCCGAAGGCCGCAAGGTATTTCCGAATTTGAGCGTTCACGAAAACCTCGAGCTGGGTGCCTTCACACGGGGGCGAGCGCGTCGCCTGCAGAACTTGGACAAGGTTTACGAAACCTTTCCGCGCCTCAAGGAGCGCGTCAGCCAGTTGGCCGGCACCTTGAGTGGTGGCGAACAGCAAATGCTCGCGATTGGCCGGGGATTGATGGCCGAGCCGCGTTTACTGATTTTGGATGAGCCATCTCTGGGCTTGTCGCCTTTGTTGGTCGAAGAGTTGTTTGGTCTCATTTCTCAACTGCGCAGCACTGGCCTGTCGATCTTGTTGGTGGAACAAAACGTAGGCCAATCCCTGGACATTGCGGACCGTGCGTATGTGATGGAAAACGGTCAAATTCGCTTCAGTGGAACACCTGGCGAATTGTTGGCCAGCGACACCCTCAGGCAGGCTTACCTGGGCATGTGACCCATGGTCAAAACCCTGTGAACGCCTCGCTGTTCAGTCTCAATCTCTTCAACCTTCACTTTTTCAAAGGAGTTTTCATGCCAACAAGTCCCATGATTTCTCGCCGTTTATGGACCTTGGGTGCGGCCTTGGCCTTTGCAGCTTGTGCACAAGCCCAGTCGCAACCGCCCATCCGAATTTTGGTGGGTGCTCCCGCTGGTGGCACGACCGACACCATGGCGCGCACACTGGCTCAGGTGTTGGGTCCTCAGTTGGGCCGTACGGTGGTGGTGGAAAACCGCCCCGGAGCAGGCGGGAACTTGGCGGCAGATGCCGTGGCCAAAGCGGCACCGGACGGCAACACGCTGCTCATGAGTTTCACCAGCCACGCGATCAATGCTTCTCTGTATCCCAGCCTGCCCTTTGACCCAGTGAAGGACTTCACGCCCTTGACCATGGTGTCGACATCGCCCTCTGTGCTTGTGGCTCATCCCAAAGTGCCTGCGAACAACATCAAAGAGTTGATTGCCTTGGCCAAGTCCAAGCCTGGACAACTCAACTTTGCGATTGGTGCTTTGGGCTCGTCGCTGCACATGGCTGGCGATGCCTTCAAGATGCAGTCGGGCGTGTTCATTGTGAATATCCCTTATCGCGGTACCGCCCCAGCGGTCCAAGATGTCTTGGCCGGACAAGTGGATTTGATGTTCGCAGCTGTGGGCAATGTGCAAACGCACATCAAGGCGGGCAAGCTCAAGGCGCTGGGTGTCACCAGTGCCAAACGTTTGCCAGCTTACCCAGAGGTGCAAGCCATTGGTGAAAGTTTGCCCGGGTACGAGTCGAGCGCTTGGTTTGGTTTGTTCGGTCCCGGCCGCATGAGCCCTGAATTGACCAAGCGCTTGGCCGATGCTGCGCGAGCCGCTGTGCAGTCGCCCGATGTCAAGCGCCGCATTGAAAACGAAGGGGCTACGCCCGTGGGCAACAGCCCCGAAGAGTTTGCCCGCTTTGTTGACAGTGAAATTGTGCGTTGGCGGGCTGTGGTTCAGTATGCAGGAGCCAAGCCTGAATGAGCCTGAACCCTGCACAAACATTGGCTCAAAAGCTGATCGCCCGTGCAGCTGGGCGAAGCCATGTGGCGGTCGGTGAGTTGGTCACCTGCAAGGTCGATCTGGCCATGTTCCATGACTCGTCTGGACCTCGTCGCTTAAAGCCCATGCTGGACGAATTGGGCGCTGAGATTTGGGACAAAAACAAAGTCGTTTTGGTGCTCGATCACTATGTGCCCGCCCAAGACGCGGATGCCCAAAAGATCATCCAAATCACCCGGGACACCGCCAAAACCTGGCAACTGCCGCACGTCATCGACAGCGAGGGCATTTGCCATGTGGTGCTGCCCGAGCGGGGCCATTTGAAGCCTGGCATGTTGTGTGTGGGGGGGGATTCTCACTCGCCCACTGGCGGTGCATTTGGCTGCTACATGTTTGGCATCGGAGCCACCGAAATGCTGGGTGTGTGCGCGACGGGTCAAATTTGGCTGCAAGTGCCGCGCACCTTGCGCATGCATTGGTCGGGCCGATTGCAATCGGGCGTGTCGGCCAAAGACATGATGCTGCATATGGTGGGGCGTTTTGGCATGAACGGCGGTCAATACCAAGCGGTCGAATTTGCCGGTCCTGCGGTCCAGGCGCTGTCGATGGCCGAGCGCATGACGCTGTCCAACATGAGCGCTGAGATGGGTGCGCAAGTTGGTTTGATTGCGGCCGACGACACCACCTTGCAATACCTGCGCAGCGTGGGCGTGAGCGATGCTGATTTGGTGAATGCCGAACAGTGGTGCTCCGACGAAGACGCTGATTTGGAGGACTACCGGTTTGACGCATCGGCCCTGAGTCCCCAAGTGGCTGCTCCGCACAGCCCTGCCAATACAAGGGATGTGGGTGCATTCGCTGATGTGCTGCCCAACATCGCTTACATCGGTGCCTGCACGGGCGCCAAACTCGATGATCTGCGCGCCGCAGCTTCGGTGCTCAAAGGCCAGCATGTGGCCCAGGGTGTGCAGCTGATGGTGGCCCCGGCCAGTGCACGTGAACAAGCCCAAGCCACGCAAGAAGGTGTGATGCAAACCTTGCTGGACGCCGGGGCCACGGTGCTGCCCAACAGCTGCGGCGCGTGTGCGGGCTACGGTGCCACTTTCCCTGAAGGCTCTACGGTGATCTCGACCACCGCGCGCAACTTCAAAGGCCGCATGGGTCCTGCCAGTGTGAATGTGTATTTGGCCTCGCCCTACACGGTCGCGGCTTCTGCTATGCGCGGTCGCATCACCGATGCACGCGAGGTGCTGGCATGACGAAGCGTTCGTTTGACAACGCACGGGTGTGGCGCCTGGGTGCTGACGTGGACACCGATGCCTTGGCCCCTGGCGCCTACATGAAGCATGGTCTGGATGTCATTGCTCAGCACTGTCTGGAGGCGGTTCGAAGCGACTTTGCCCCCGGCGTGCGCGAGGGCGATGTGATCGTGGCCGGTGCCAACTTTGGCATCGGCTCTTCGCGTGAGCAGGCCGCCGGTGTGCTGCGGCACCTGGGTTTGGCAGCGGTGATTGCGCCTTCCTACAGCGGCCTTTATTTTCGCAATGCTTTCAACTTGGGGCTTTTGCTTTTGACTTGCCCACAAGCCGATCAAATCGAAGCAGACGAACGCATTGCGGTGCGGTTTGATGGCGACAGTCCTGTGGTGGTGCGCGCCTGTGGGCAGCGTCTGGACTGTGCTCCGATTCCTGACTTTTTAATGGACATGGTCGATGCAGGCGGCTTGCTGCCCCTGCTTCGAAGAAGAAAGCCCGCATGAACCCGATCGTTTCTCTTTCTCCTGCCGCGACAGCCATGGACCCCGTGACCTTGGCCGTTTTGCGCGGCCGGCTTGAACAAATCGCCGACGAGATGGACGCGACGCTCTACCGCAGCGCCTTCAACCCCATCATTGCCGAGGCGCACGACGCCTGCCACGGCTTGTACGACGCCATCACCGGCGACACCCTGATCCAGGGCAAGTCCGGTCTGCCCGTGTTTGTGGGCGCCATGGCCTT
>CANGZO010000183.1 GCA_947458305.1 Comamonadaceae bacterium | reverse complement strand
TCGCCGTGGTGCTGCGCATCGATGCGGAAAACAAACAAATGATGCGTGGAGGCCGAGCATGAGCGCCAAGCCCAAAACAGCGCTCGTGATGGCCGGTGGGACGGGTGGCCATATTTTTCCGGGTTTGGCAGTGGCCGAGGCCTTGCGCGATGCAGGTTGGCAAGTGCACTGGATGGGCGCACCCCACAGCATGGAGCACGATTTGGTGCCTGCGCGCGGTTTTTCGTTCGAGTCGGTGGCATTTGGCGGCGTGCGTGGCAAAGGCATTCAAACCTTGGCTTTGCTGCCGCTGCGCTTGCTGCGTGCGTTTTGGCAAAGTTTGCAGGTGGTGCGCCGCGTGCGCCCCGATGTGGTGTTGGGCTTGGGCGGTTACATCAGTTTTCCGGGGGGCATGATGGCCAGCCTGTGGGGTAAGCCCCTGGTCTTGCATGAGCAAAATTCTGTCCCCGGCATGGCCAACAAAATTTTGTCGCAACTGGCAGACCGTGTGTTCACAGCATTCCCCGGGGTCTTCAAAACGGGACAGTGGGTGGGCAATCCCTTGCGCCAAGCCTTCACCGAACAAGCTGCTCCCGCAGAGCGTTTTGCCACTCGCAGCGGGCCGCTTCGCCTGTTGGTGGTGGGTGGCAGCTTGGGGGCCAAAGCCTTGAACGACACCGTGCCGCAAGCCTTGGCTTTGCTGCCCTTGGCATCGCGTCCGGTCGTGGTCCACCAAAGCGGCGCCAAACAAATCGATGCTTTGCGAGCCAATTACCAAGCAGCAGGCGTTGAGGCCGAACTGACCCCTTTCATTGACGACACGGCCAGTGCATTTGCTCAGGCCGATGTGGTGATTTGCCGCGCAGGTGCCAGCACCGTGACCGAGTTGGCCGCAGTCGGTGCTGCCGCCCTGTTTGTGCCTTTCCCATTTGCCGTGGATGACCACCAAACCACCAATGCCCAGTTTCTGGTGGCTGCAGGCGGTGGTTGGCTCAAGCCGCAAGCCGAGTTGACCGCGCAGGCTTTGGCCGATTGGTTGAGCAGCCTCGACCGTGGGCAGTTGCTGGAAGTGGCCAACAAGGCCTTTGCACAGAAAAAAACGAATGCGACCCGGGAGGTCTTGATGGCTTGTGAGGAGTTGGCAGCATGAAACACGCCATCCGAAAAATTCATTTCATTGGTGTGGGGGGCTCGGGCATGAGCGGCATTGCCGAGGTGCTGCTCAATTTGGGTTACCAAATTTCAGGCTCTGATTTGTCAGGCAGTGCCACTTTGCGCCGTTTGGCTGCTTTGGGCATTCAGACCCATGTGGGGCACAGTGCTGACAACGTGAAAGACGCCGATGCGGTGGTGACCTCCACAGCCGTCAAGTCCGACAACCCTGAAGTGTTGGCAGCGCGTGCGCGACACATCCCAATCGTGCCGCGTGCGGTCATGTTGGCCGAACTCATGCGCATGAAGCAAGGTGTGGCCATCGCCGGCACCCATGGCAAAACCACCACCACCAGTTTGGTGGCCAGTGTGTTGGCCGAAGCCGGTATGGACCCGACCTTTGTGATTGGCGGTCGGCTCAACAGCGCAGGGGCCAACGCCAAACTGGGCACGGGCGAGTACATCGTGGTCGAAGCCGATGAGTCCGATGCCTCCTTTTTGAACTTGTTGCCGGTGATGGCGGTGGTGACCAACATCGACGCCGACCACATGGAAACCTATGGCCATGATCTGGCCAAACTCAAAGGGGCTTTCGTTGAGTTTTTGCACCGCATGCCTTTTTACGGAACGGCCATCGTCTGCTCTGACGACCCGGGTGTGAAGTCCATCATGGCTGACATCGCGCGACCCGTGACGACTTATGGCTTGCGCGAAGGCGCGCAAGTGCGGGCCCTGAATGTTCGGGCCGACAACGGGCAAATGCACTTCACCGTGCAACGCCGCAACGGCGTCACCCTGCCGGACTTGCCCATCGTGTTGAATTTGCCAGGTGAGCACAATGTGCTCAATGCCCTGGCGGCCATTTCGGTGGCGGTGGAGTTGGGTGTGGATGACTCGGCTGTGCAAAGCGCTTTGGCCCAATTCAAAGGTGTGGGCAGGCGCTTTCAGCGCTATGGCGATGTGGCCACCGCAGACGGCAAAGGACGTTTCACGGTCATCGATGATTACGGGCACCACCCGGTTGAAATGGCGGCCACACTGGCTGCAGCGCGCGGGGCGTTTCCAGGCCGTCGCTTGGTCTTGGCTTTCCAGCCGCACCGTTACAGCCGCACCCGAGATTGCTTTGAAGACTTCGTCAAAGTCATCAGCCAAGGCTGTGACAGTGTTTTGCTGTCAGAGGTCTATGCCGCAGGCGAAGCCCCGATCGTGGCGGCAGATGGTCGCTCATTGGCGCGTGCCTTGCGGGTGGCGGGCCCACTTGAACCCGTGTTTGTGGACCAAATTACCGACATGCCCCAGATGGTGATGGCCAATGCCCGCGATGGCGATGTGCTCATTTGCATGGGAGCAGGCTCGATCGGTGCCACATCAGCCCAAGTGGTGGCCTTGGCTGGTTCTGTGGCATCGCAGGAGGCGGCAGCATGAGCGGTATGAGCGTTTCATCGACTGCGCAACTCGGCAAAGTGGCCGTCTTGATGGGCGGACGCTCAGCAGAGCGTGAGGTGTCTCTCATGTCTGGCCAGGGCGTGCTCAAGGCTTTGTTGGACAGCGGGGTGGATGCCCATGCGTTTGACCCTGCCGAGCGCGATGTGATGACTTTGCGGCAAGAAGGTTTTGACCGCTGCTTTATTGCATTGCATGGCCGATTCGGCGAAGACGGTACCGTGCAAGGGGCCTTGGAGTTGATGGGCATTCCTTACACCGGTTCGGGCGTCATGGCCTCCAGCATGGCCATGGACAAGGTCATGACCAAACGTGTCTGGCAGGCCGAAGGTTTGCCCACGCCGCGCCATGTCTTGGTGCACCCATCACAGATCGACACCGTTTCGGGTGAAGCCTTGATTGCGGCCTTGGGCTTGCCCATGATCGTCAAGCCAGCCAAAGAAGGTTCATCCATCGGCGTGAGCAAGGTCACCCAAGCGGCCGATTTGACCGCTGCATTGCGTGCAGCCGCCGCTTGCGACAGCGATATCTTGTGCGAGCAATGCATCGTGGGTGACGAGGTGACCTGTCCTGTGTTGGGTGAAGGCAGCCAAGCCCAGGCCTTGCCGATGATCCGTATCGTGGCGCCCGACGGCAACTACGACTACCAAAACAAATACTTCACAAACGACACGCAGTACTTGGTGCCCTGCGGATTGCCCGAATCAGAAATTGCGGCCATCGATGCGCTGGTCATCAAAGCCTACCAAGTGCTGGGTTGCAGAGGCTGGGGCCGTATCGACGTGATGATCGACGCGGCCACGCGCCAAGCCTATTTGCTGGAAATTAACACCTCCCCAGGCATGACGGGTCACTCTTTGGTGCCCATGTCAGCGCGTGCTGCAGGCATGTCCTACGAGGCTTTGTGCTGCCATTTGTTGGCCCACGCCAGCCTGGACTACAAGGGGGCTGCCCAGTGAGCACCACCCTGCCTTTGCCCACCGATGTACGGCTCATGAACCTGGCAGCAGGCTTGCTGTCGCTGGTGTTCGTGGTCCTGAGCTTGGGCGGTGCGGCTTGGTGGGTGTTGCGTCATCCGGCTTTCGCCATCCAATCGATCACGGTGCAAGGCGAGGTGGTTCGCAGCCATGCAGCGAGTTTTCGCAACCATGTGGTGCCGCAGTTGAACGGGAATTTTTTCACACTCAATCTGGCGCAAGCGCAGCAGGCGTTTCAGTCGGTCCCATGGGTACGTGAGGCGGTGGTGCACCGCGTGTTTCCAGGGCAGCTGCGCACGGTGGTGGTGGAGCATCAGCCACTGGCCACTTGGGGCGAAGAGGGTGGCAATTTCATGGTCAACGAGCAGGGCCAAGTGTTTGAGGCACCGGTGGAAGACGTGGACATTGAAAAACTGCCGCGCATGCAAGGACCTGAGGGCAGCTCCGTTTTGGTGACACGCATGTACCGGGTCATGAGCCCCTTGTTTGAAACCCTTGACTTCAGACTGGAAAAAATCGAACTGACGGCCCGAGGCAGTTGGCGGGTGTGGACCGACAGCGGCGCACTCGTGGAGTTGGGCCGAGGGTCTGAAGCAGAGTTGATGCAGCGGGTTGATTTGCTCTTGCGGACGCTGCCCCAAGTCACGGGACGCTACAACCGCACGCCCATGGCTTTGCTGGGGGCTGACCTCAGGCACAAAGACGGTTATGCCTTGCGTTTGCGGGGTGTGAGCACGCTGACAGACAACGATAGAAACAGTTTTGATGGGTCAAGAAGATGACATTTAACGGAAACGGTGGTTGACATGGCAAAAGAGTACAAAGATCTGGTCATTGGTTTGGACATCGGCACCTCCAAAGTCATGGCGGTGGTGGCTGAAGTCATGCCCGACGGTCAACTCAAAATTGCAGGCCTTGGGATTGCACCTGGCAATGGCCTGAAGCGGGGTGTGGTGGTCAACATCGACGCCACGGTGCAAAGCATTCAGCAGGCCTTGAAAGAGGCCGAGTTGATGGCCGATTGCAAAATCACCCGGGTCAATTGCGGCATCACGGGCAGCCACATCCGCGGCATCAACTCCAGCGGCATGGTGGCCATCAAGGACAAGGAAGTGTC
>CANGZO010000182.1 GCA_947458305.1 Comamonadaceae bacterium | reverse complement strand
CTCGCCGGTGATCAGCACACCCATGCCCAAGATGTCCATGAACACACCGTGCATCGTGGTGCGGTCGGCAAAGTGCTTGGACAAGTAAGCCCGCAGCACATCGATCACAAATGCCGATGACTGCTCGGTCGAAAACATGGGAATTTGAGCCCGTTCGCACATGGCCAACAAGGCATCAGGAGCCGTCTGGCCATCTGCGAGCACCAAGACAGGGGGCTCAAGGGTCACAATCCGGGCTGTTCGGCGGGCGCAATCTTCTTCTGTTCCACTGGTCAGGTAAGCCACTTCGCGTGGCCCCAAGATCTGCACACGGTAAGGGTGAATGTAATTGAGGTAGCCCACCAAATCGGCACCCGATCGGGCTGCGCGCACGGCCACTTCGTCAAACCGGCGCTCAGAGGCACCAAGCCCCGCCAACCACTGCCATTTCAGCTGGTGGCGATGGTCTTCGAACAAAACATCGGCGCTGATGACGGAAGGCTTCATCGCGGAGCTTCAGCTGAGCGCAGTCAGGCCGTTTGGGCCGACTGCCACTGGGCAATCAATTGGTGCAAACCGGTTTGGGCTGTACTGCCTTTGATGCTTTCGCGCAGAACAGTGTCGCTCAACAGTTCGGCGATTTCAGACAGAATTTCGAGGTGTTTTTGCGTGGCCGCCTCGGGCACCAGCAAAAAAATCAACAAGTTGACAGGCTGCTCATCTGGGGCGTCAAAACCAATAGGCTGGGCCAATTGGAAGACGGCTGCCATGGGGGCCTTGAGGCCCTTGATTCGGCCATGAGGAATGGCCACACCGTGACCCAAACCTGTCGAGCCCAATCGCTCCCGAGCAAACAGACTGTCTGTGACCAAGGCACGCGACAAACCGTGCAGATTCTCAAAGAGAAGTCCGGCTTCTTCAAATGCACGTTTCTTGCTGGTGGCTTCCACCCCCACAAGAACTTGGGCAATAGGCAATATGGATGAGAGTCGGTTCATGGTCGAGGCCGGATTATGCACCCGAACGGCCCCCAGCACTGACCGCCTTTGGAGCCGAAGCCGTTTTTATCGTTTTGTTGCCATTTAGACACGAGATGAGCCCAAGAAAAAGGCCGCTGTGAGCGGCCTTCAGTTAAAAGTTCAAACAATCACATCATGCGCTTGGGCGCTGCGTGTTGGTGATCGGTGATGCGGTCCTTGTGCTTGACCACTTGGCGGTCGAGTTTGTCCACCAAATCGTCCACTGCGGCATACAGGTCCTCGTGCGCGCTCTCGGCAAACAGGTCATTGCCTTTGACATGGATGTTGCACTCGGCCCGTTGCCGTTTTTCTTTTTCTTTTTGCTTTTCGACGGTCAGCAGCACTTTCACATCCACCACTTGGTCAAAATGCCGGGTGATGCGATTGAGTTTCCCCGTGACGTACTGGCGCAAGGCAGGGGTCACTTCCAAATGGTGTCCGCTGATGATTAAATTCATATTCGTCGCCTCCATGGGTTCAGGGTAGAAAAAGCCCCACCGAGGCAGGGCTCAGAAACCACTTTTCGGGTGATTCGACCCCACTATGCGCCCCGCCTCAACGAAAAGCAATGCTTGCAAAACTAAACCTGAAAAGTCTGCCTGCAATACCCACAGGGACCCATTTCAATGCTATCGTGCGGGTTGAAACATCATCCTAAGGTTTCAATCAAGCCCCAAAAAGCGCCCCCCCCAGCGTCCAGCAGGCGAAAACACCTCAAGCTGGCGCACCCTGCAAGCGCAAGCGCCCAGCCAACCAAGCACTGAGGCCGCTGGCCAATACCCCCAGCAAGCCGGCCACCCAATACATCGTCAGATGCCCCTGCGCATCACGCCCGATGATCAGCCCCCCCACCAAAGCGGCCACCCCCATCGATGCCGACTGAACCGCCGAGTTGAGGGTCATGAACGTGCCCCGCAGACGCGGCTCGACGGACGACGAGATCATGGCCATGCCTGGGATCATCCGGCCACTCATCATGGCGAACAAACTGGTTGAGATCAGTAACAAACCCCACAAAGGCAAGCCTTGGGAGAGCGTGGTCGCCATCAAGGGGAAAGCCACAGCCCATGCCAAGCGTTGGAACACCTTCACTTTGCCAACCCGATCGGTCAGGCGACCAAAATAACGGGCTGTGAGCAACGTCGTCAAACCGCCGCACAAATAGATCCAGGGCACCTCATCGGTTTGCATACCGGCATTGGACTGAAGGTAAATCGTGATGTAAGGAATGACCGTGAAGCTGGCAAACATCATCAAGCCAGACACTCCGAATGCTTTGAGGTGGTTGGGCTCTGCCAGCACCTGACCGATGCCGCGCCACACGTTCACGCGCTCAGGGTGGTGCAAATGCGCGTCCAAGCGGGGCAAGGTCTGCCAAGCGCCGCATGCCAGCAGGCCGACCAACAAGGCAATGCCAAAAAATGGCGCATGCCAATTAAAATGCGCCGCCAAAAACAAGCCCAAGGGCACACCCGCCACCGTAGACACCGAGAACGAAGTCATCACCACGCTCATGGCCCTGCCCCGGCGTTCAAACGGAATGACATCGGCGACGATGGTCTGGGCCAAGGCCGACAAGACGCCGCCAAACAAACCTGCGGCAATGCGGGCCGCCATCAACCAAAAATAGTCGGGCGCCAGACCGCAAGCCAAAGTGGCCAAGCCAAACAGGGTGTACATGGTCAACAGCAACTGCTTGCGGCTGAAACGGTCGATGTAGGTGGCCGCCATGAGCCCAGACAGGCCCGCCGACAAGGTGTAAGCCGAAACCAACAAGCCGAACTGGGCGTTGCTGATGCCAAAAAGCGCTGTGAACTGCGGCCCCAGCGGCATCATGATCATGAAATCCAGGATGTGGGTGAACTGGATGCCCGCCAAAGTCAACAGCAGCCAGCGCTCACGCCGTGGGGTCAGGTGGGGGATCATGAAACAATGCCTTCGCGTTGGCCGACAATCTAACACCCACGGCCTGCCCCTTGGAACACCATGCACATTGACACCCTGAACGCCACCAGCTCCCCGCTTTCGGCAGCACCCCAGTTGAAGGGTCTGGTCTTGATGGGCGGAGGTGCTCGCACAGCCTATCAAGCGGGCGTCCTGCAGGCCATCGGTCGACTTCTGGGCGCGTCACAAGCGGACCCAGGCTTCCCGTTTCAAGTGCTCACGGGTACCTCTGCCGGGGCCCTGAATGCGACTTTTTTAGCCAGCCGCGCCATGGAAGGGCTTGGCGCGCTGGACGACTTGGCCCACTTTTGGCAAGACATCCGCACCGATGCGGTGTACCACCTGCCTCAAACACCCTTGGCTCGCTTTAGCCGCTGGGCCACGGCCTTGGGGCTGGTTTTATCGGCTCGCCAACAAGCCGCGGCCATGGACAGCTTGGCCTTGGTGAACACTTTGCACAAAGCGATCGAATTGAGCCGCATCGACACAGCCCTGCAAACAGGCGTCTTACACGCCTTGGCTGTGACCGCCTCGAGTTACTCCAGTGGTGTGCACTGGACGTTTTGTCAAACCCAAGATGGTTTGCCGATTCACTGGAGCCGCCCCGGCCGACGTGCTGAACAGCAACCCATCACGATCGAGCACCTGATGGCCTCGAGTGCCATTCCGTTCATCTTTCCGGCCACGCCGCTGTGGGTGGATGGTGGCATGGAGTATTTTGGAGATGGCTCGATGCGGCAAATATCCCCTTTGTCAGCGGCCGTGCAACTGGGCGCCGACCGCATCTTGGCCATTGGCGTGAGCCAACCGCAACGCGCCAGCTTGGGCACCCCCCTTCGCACCAACGCTCGACCTTCTTTGGGCACGATCGCAGGGCATGCCATGGCCAGTGTTTTCCACGACACTTTGCAGGCTGACGTGGAGCAAATCACCCGCATCAACCAATCGTTGCGAAAGCTGCCTGAATCGGTGCGTGCCGAGTTGCCCTTTCGTTCGGTTGAGGTGCTCACGCTGCAGCCCAGCGCCTCGCTGGATGAATTGGCGCAAGCGCACGTGCACACGCTGCCTGCTCCCATCGTGCGGGTGCTGGAGGGCTTGGGTGCTTTGCAGGGCAGCGGGGCGGCCTTGGCCAGTTACTTGCTGTTTGAGCCGGGCTTCATTCACGCATTGATGGCATTGGGACAGGCAGACGTGGCTGCCAAATCCGACGAGATCCTGGATTTCCTGACAGCCCCAGCGGCATCTCCGGTGCGATAATCCAAAAATTCATCCTGGAGACACATTGCTGTGGAAACTACCCCGAGTTGGTAGCTTTCGAACGCGCTGAGCAACCTGCCCATCGTTCGAAAGCTGCCGAGAACCCTTCGCCGCCCCTTTGAACTTTTGGCAACTGGCCATTTTTTGGATTCGCCATGCTCAACATCTTTACCCTTGTCAACGGTCGTCTCTTTCAAGAAGAGATCGAGTCGCTGGAAGAACTCTCCCGCTTTCAGCCCATCTGGGTCGATCTGGAGTCGCCCACGCTGGAAGAAAAGCGCTGGATCAAGCAGTACTTCGGCCTGTCCATTCCAGAAGATGCGATGGACGAGGACATTGAAGAATCCGCTCGCTTCTACGAAGAAGACAACGGCGAACTGCATATCCGCTCTGACTTTTTGATCGCCGACGAAGACGAGCCGCGCCCGGTGCGCTGTGCTTTCATCCTGAACCAACACAACGCCGAACTGAAAAGCCAAGGCGTGCTGTTTTCG
>CANGZO010000181.1 GCA_947458305.1 Comamonadaceae bacterium | reverse complement strand
GGTTGAATCGCGCCGCGCCGCCGATGCACCCTCCGAAACCGACGAGGACCGGCTGCCCACGCCGCATCCCATCGATGCGCTGCGCCAACTGGCGGCCCAAGCCTTGGGCATCAACGCCACCGACGTCGCCTCGATGAACGTCTTCAAACGCAGCTTTGACGCCCGCAAGGCCGACTTGCTGGCGGTCTACATCGTCGACCTGTCGCTGGCCGATGCACAGGTCGAAGTCGCCTTACTTCGCAAGTT
Source organism: Comamonadaceae bacterium (assembly GCA_947458305.1). Lineage (GTDB taxonomy): Bacteria > Pseudomonadota > Gammaproteobacteria > Burkholderiales > Burkholderiaceae_C > Limnohabitans_A. Next base: position 4,465 of record CANGZO010000181.1, on the reverse strand, counting down.
CGAGAAAAACCCGCACATCCAAGCCACGCCCGACATGGCCTGGCATCCGCCTTGCCATGCCCCAGCCAGTTTTGGCGCGGAAGAAGGCGAGCGCCCAGTGGTGGTGGGCTTTGGGCCGTGCGGCATGTTCGCGGCATTGGCGCTGGCACAAATGGGCCTCAAGCCCATCGTGCTGGAGCGCGGCAAGCCCGTGCGTGAACGCACCAAGGACACCTGGGGCCTGTGGCGCAAAAAGGTGCTCAACCCCGAGAGCAATGTGCAGTTTGGCGAAGGCGGCGCAGGCACCTTCAGTGACGGCAAGCTCTACAGCCAGATCAAAGACCCGCGCCACTTGGGCCGCAAGGTCATGGACGAATTCGTCAAGGCCGGTGCGCCCGCAGACATCCTGTTCGCCGCGCACCCGCACATCGGCACCTTCAAGCTGGTCAAGGTGGTCGAGCACATCCGCGAACAAATCATCGCGCTGGGCGGCGAGATCCGCTTTGAGCAGCGCGTGAGCGATGTGCTGCTCGCGCCGACTTCAAGCGGCCAGCAGCTCACCGGGCTGCAGGTACAAGATCTGCGCACGGGCCAAAGCCAGACACTGCACACGCGCCAAGCCGTCCTGGCCCTGGGACACAGCTCGCGCGACACCTTTGTCATGCTGCACCGTCGGGGCGTGGCCATGCAGGCCAAGGCGTTTTCGATTGGCGTGCGCATCGAGCACCCGCAAAGCGTGATCGACCAAGCCCGTTGGGGCCGACATGCAGGCCACCCGCTGCTGGGCGCGGCCGATTACAAACTCGTGCACCACGCGCAAAACGGCCGTGCGGTTTACAGCTTTTGCATGTGCCCCGGCGGCACCGTGGTGGCAGCCACCAGCGAACCGGGCCGGGTGGTCACCAACGGCATGAGCCAGTACTCGCGCAACGAGCGCAATGCCAACGCGGGCATGGTGGTGGCCATCGACCCACCCGATTACCCCCTGGACACCGCCGCTTGGCAAGCCGCCTTTGGCGAGCAAGACGGTGCGCAGCTGGCGCAAGAAGCACACGCCTTGGCAGCGCAACAGCCCCCTGTGACGCACCCACTGGCGGGCATCGTGTTGCAGCGGCAACTCGAAACACGGGCCTTTGAAGTGGGCGGCAGCAACTACGAAGCGCCCGGCCAACTGGTGGGCGACTTTTTGGCGCAGCGCCCCTCCACCACCTGGGGCAGCGTGCTGCCGTCTTACAAGCCCGGCGTGAAACTGGTCAATCTGGCCGAGGTGTTGCCCGACTACGCGGTCGAAGCCATGCGCGAAGCGCTGCCGGTGTTTGGCCGCAAGATCAAGGGCTACGACATGGCAGATGCAGTGATGACCGGGGTGGAAACGCGCACCTCCTCACCCCTGCGCATTCCGCGCGGCGACGACCACCAAAGCACCAACACACAAGGCCTTTACCCGGCGGGTGAAGGCGCCAGTTACGCGGGCGGCATTTTGTCGGCGGGGGTGGATGGCATCAAGGTGGCCGAATCATTGGCCCGGGCCATACTGGCCAGTGCATCAGCCCCATGAGCCGTGGCCTGGGTCATACAGTTTGGCCACTTGGTGACAGGCACAGGCCAAACCAGACGCTTCCAAAGCCTTGATCTGAATTTTTGCTGATAGGCCCTGACCCATCAGGGCCACCACCCCTTGGCTTTCCAGTGCACCCCAGGCGCTTTGCCATGTATGGGGGGCCCATCCCAGCCAGTCACGCAAGGTCACCATGGGCATCTGCAAAGGGCTGGCGCCGCTGTTGTGCTGGGCCATCAGCAACCAGCTGGCCAGGCTTTGTGGTGCGCTGTGCTTTTGCGCACACAAGGTCATGCGAGCCATTTGGGAAATCAAATGCTGGTTGCTGGTCGCCACCTGCAACCACCATGTTGCCAAGGGCGTTTTGACTGCACGAACCATCGAATCGGACACCCGCATCGCATGACCGGGGACGAGCACCTCGGCCAGAAAATCGCTGGAGAGCGCCTGGCGGGGTGACCAGACGCTGTGGCGACCCAGCAAGGCCAGACGTGCGCTTTGGGGTGTACTGGATCCGCCCATCGAAGGAGGCAAAGACAAAGCCAGTAAAGCCGTTTCAGGAAAGTACAGGCAGTCATCGGTCATGCCATCCGGGCCTGGCCAAGGCCCTGGCTTGAGATCGACCCGCTCACAAGCTGACACAAGTTCAGGTGCTGCCTGTTGCAAACGCTGCATCAATGAATTGGTCGAATGGGGAAAGGTCACTGTTTTAAATCGAAAGGATGAGAAATGTTGTCCACTTGGATTTTATGTTCTTTACCGAACATAAATATGGATTAAAAACGTGATTTACTCAGGATTTACCGAACTTATACTCACACTCCTCCCTCCATGCCCTTCAATCCCACATTTCATTTGTGACCATGTCAGCTCACGCTTTCCATCTGCACGGGTGTCTTTTGTGAACCTTACAGACAACGGGCTCATTTCTCAACTGCCTGAGCAGGAGCAATCACTGCTGTTGAACACTTGCCTGCCCGTTTCCTTGAAGGCTGGGCAATGGCTCAATTCGCAGGACAGTGAGCCGCTGGTTTATTTTTTGACGGGTGCCACTGTGGCCATGATGGTTCAGGACGAGCACCATGCGGGTTTGGCTGTTGGCTTGCTCGGGGCTGCGCATGCGGTAGGACTGGACCATGTGCTCAACAGCGGCCCACACGGCATTCAGCACCGGGTGCAAAGCACAGGCCAGGCATGGTGCATACAGGCGACAACCCTCCAAACACTGGCGCTGGAGCACCCTGCCATCCTGAATGCCATTGCACACCAGTTGTGGTTGCTGGTCACGCATGTGGCCTCGTTGGCTGCCAGCATCCAGACCCTGGACATCCAAGCCAGACTGGCGGCCTGGCTGGTGCTGTCGACCCAGACCGCCCAAACAAACACCTTGCAAATGACACATGAACACCTGGCCCAGATGCTGGGTGTCAGACGCGTGAGCATCACACTGGCTGCGGGCCAACTGCGCGACCAAGGGCTTTTGACCTATTCACGCGGCCAAGTGCATGTGCTGAACCTGCCTGGCTTGGCACGAGCAGCCCAGCCGAGCTGAAACTCACCGTGCACAGTGTGCGCTAAGGAAAGCTTTGGGCTCTGGTCACGATCAGACCGAAACCATCTGATTGCGGATGGCATAGCGGGTCAAATCGGCCACCTTGTGCAAGCCCACTTTGCGCATGATGTTGCGCCGGTGCACCTCCACTGTGCTGGGTGCGATTTGCAAATTTCGCGCAATTTCCTTGGAAGAAAATCCGTCTGCAATCAAGCGCAAGACCTGCTCTTCGCGGCTACCCAAATGGTTTTTTCCTGAGCTGTCACCCGCACGCATCTTGCGCACGGACGCCATCATTTCAGAGGCGGCCGTTTGACACAAATAATGCCGCCCTGAAGCCACCGATCGTATGGCCGACATCAACTCGTCAATGCTGCTGGTCGTCGAGACGTAACCCTTGGCGCCCGCATCCAGAACTTCGATGATCGAGTGCCGATGGGTGTCTCCCGAAAAAGCCACCATGTGCGGGCTGATCGGTTGTTGCGCAATTTTTTGCATCAAAGACAAGTCTTGCTGCCCATTGCCGTGCAGCCCCAGCAACAGCACATCGGGACCCGATTCCGCACAAAGGGCTTGTGTGCTTTCGTCGGTATCGGCTATTCCCAGCAAGTGGATGTCCGGGTGGGTTCGCAAGACAGCGGCAATACCCTCTGACACCACTTTGTGCTTCGACGACAACAGAACACGGATGGACATGGCAACACTCCTTTGATTGAACCAGCACAGCAACTGCAGGCTCGCACATAGGCGCGTGCGAACAAATGCAGGTACTGTGTTCAATGTAGGCAGCATCCCGGTTTGTGTCTGTTCGCAACAGCACAAACAGCGCGCATCTGTGGTTCAGTGAACACCCGAGCCGGATGGCGGGCGCACAGCCAAGCTGGGCCAGGGTTGGGCCGCATCGAATTTTTCGGCCATGCCCAGAGCATCGGACAAATGCGCATGCGCATTGAAACTGTGGTGCTTGGACAGCTTGGCGTGGTGCAAAGCCGCCTTGAAAGCCCCCGCCTCGTGGTGGCGAGCGGCCTCCTTGTTGCGCTGGTAAGCATGCAGCAACTCTTCTGCTGCCTGCTTGTAATGCTGGCTCATGTTTTGCACATACTCGGTTTCATGTTTTTTTGGGTCCTCTGCCATGGGGGCTCCTCTTCTGGGTTGAAATGCAATCGACACGCTTTACATCAAGCCGTTGTCTTGCATGTAGCGCTGCAAAGACATGCGTCCGGGACATTGCAATTTTTGGTAAATGTGATGCAAGTGCAGCTTGGCAGTGCCTTCACTGATGAACAGCTGGCTGGCGATTTTTTTATTCGGCAAACCCTGGGTCACCATGCGGGCGACCATCAACTCGCGGGGCGTCAGGGGCGTGACGGGCACAG
>CANGZO010000180.1 GCA_947458305.1 Comamonadaceae bacterium | reverse complement strand
GTGGTGCTGGTGGATCGGCGTGCGCCGGGCCAAGAAACGTCCATGGGCAATGCGGGTTTGATCCAGCGCGAAGCGGTCGAGCCCTACCCTTTCCCAAGTGAGCCCGGCTTTTTGCTGGATGTGGCTTTGGGGCGCAGTGCCAAGGTGCATTGGCACGCTCAAGGTCTGTGGCAAATGGGCAAAGAGCTGCTGGGCTATCTGCACCACTCGCATCCCGTGCGCCATGCCGTGGCCACTGCGGCCTACAGCCGCCTGATTGCCCACTCCAACAATGAGCATGCCCCATTGATCGCGGCCGCAGGCGCGCAGGATTTGGTGGGGTATGAAGGTTACCGCTATGTTTTTCGCACGCCCGAGGTCTTCGACAAAGCGGCACAACGGGCCGAAGATTTGCTGGCACGTTTCGGTGTGCGTTTTCAGGCAGAAAACACCGCCCAGCTCGCGCAGGCCGAGCCTGCTTTGTGCAGGCCGCTTGCGGGGGCCGTGCATTGGCTGGACACATGGGCTGTGAATGACCCAGGTGCATTGGTGCAGCGTTATGCCCACCTGTTTGAGGCGCGTGGCGGCAGTTTGATGGTGGGCGACGCGGCCAGTTTGCAGGCGCAAGGCGCGCGCTGGTCGGTCAACACCACCGATGGCCCGGTACATGCCCAGCAGGTGGTGCTGGCCCTGGGCCCTTGGTCCGATGGCTTGATCCGCACATTGGGCTACCGATTTCCGCTCTTCATCAAGCGCGGTTATCACCAGCACTACACACCACCCGCTCTATTGCGGCAACCCATGCTCGACGCCGAGCGTGGCTATGTGCTGGCACCCATGCAGCGTGGCTTGCGCCTGACCACCGGTGCCGAGTTTGCGCCCATCGATGCCGCACCCACGCCGGTGCAACTGGGCAAGGCCGAAGCCTTGGCCCGGGAACTGATCGATTTGGGCCAGCCCCTGCCCGAGCCACCTTGGCTCGGCGCACGCCCTTGCGTTGTCGACATGCTGCCCGTGATCGGCCCGGCGCCGCGCCACCCAGGGCTGTGGTTCAACTTTGGCCATGCGCACCAAGGCTTCACCATGGGCCCGGTGACAGGTCGCTTGCTGGCCGAAATGCTGTGTGGCGAGCCGCTTTGCGTCGACCCTACGCCTTATTCGCCAGGGCGGTTTGGGTGATCAGGTGGCCCTCAGGCTTCAGCACACTCGGTAAAAGCTCATGAACACCCCATCGGGTGCGCGGCGCCCGTTGCCAATGAATTGGCTTTCGCTCAGCCAAGCCCACTGGGGTGCGGTGGCTTCGAGCTTGGGTTGGCAGCGAAAGTACACCTCGTCCGGGTTGACCGATTGGCCGTTCATGATGCGCTGAGAATTTTCGAGCGAGGCCACGCGCAGGGCTGTGTTTTGCACAAAAACCCGGCTGCCGTCGTCGAGCTCGATGACATAGCGCGCATCCAAATGGGCCTGCGTGCCGCCGCCCAAGATCAGCTGAAAGTCTGCACCACCGGCCAGCACCTTGCCGTTCACCCGGGGGCCTGTCACGGTGCCGCCTGTGATGGGGATCATGCGGCGCAAGCCGGCAGGGGTTTGACCCACTTCCACAGGTGCAGCGATGGTCACGGCCAGATCGCACAGGTGTTCGAGTGTGGGGGGTGGCAAGGTCAAGTTCATGGTCATCCAAAAATGGACGCCTTGACGGATCAAGGCGTCACACTGTTTTCACCGAACCCGATCAGAAGGGGTAGTGGCGAGGCGTTGTCTGAATGGTAATCCAACGCAATTCTGTGAATTCGTGGATGCCTGCTTTGCCACCAAATCGGCCGTGGCCACTGCCTTTGACGCCGCCAAAAGGCATTTGTGCTTCATCGTGCACGGTGGGGCCGTTGACGTGGCAAATGCCAGAGTCGATTTTGCGTGCCACGTTGAATGCCCGGGCAATGTCTTTGCCAAACACCGACGAAGACAGGCCGTACTCGTTGTCGTTGGCGCAAGCGATCGCCTCTTCAACACCTTTGACGCGAACAATGGCTTTGACCGGCGCAAAACTCTCTTCGCGGTAGATGCGCATGGCTGGGGTCACATGGTCCAGCAATGTCGCAGGCATGAGCGTGTCGGTGGACTTGCCACCACACAGCAGCTTGGCACCTTTGGCCAAGGCGTCATCGATCAAGCCATTGCAATGGTCGACCGTGCCCATGCCAATCACGCTGCCCAAGACCACAGGCTCAGGCTTGCGTGGGTCTCCCAATGGCAAGTTGCTGGCCTTGTTGGCAAAGCGCTTGACGAATTCGTCGGCTATTTTTTCGTCCACGATGATGCGTTCTGTGCTCATGCAAATCTGGCCGCTGTTGGCAAAGCTGCCAAATGTCGCACCATTCACCGCGTCGTCGATGTCGGCGTCGTCCAAGATCACCATGGGGGCTTTTCCCCCCAGCTCCAGGATCACGGGCTTGAGGTATTTGGCGCAGGTTTGCGCAATGATTTTCCCCACCTTGGTCGAACCCGTGAAATTCACACGGCGAACCGCTGGGTGAGAAACCATGGCCTCCACCACGGCGCCGGCGTCTGCAGGCGCGTTGGTGATGTAGTTCACCACACCGGCTGGGAAGCCGGCTTCTTGAAAGGCTTCCACAATCAGCTGGTGCGTTTTGGGGCAATTCTCAGACCCCTTGAGGATGACCGTGTTGCCGCAAGCCAATGGGGTGGCGATGGCACGCACGCCCAAAATGACAGGGGCGTTCCAGGGCGCAATGCCCAGCACCACACCTGCGGGTTGACGAATGCCCATGGCCAAGCTGCCTGGCACATCCGACGGAATGACTTCGCCCGAGACTTGGGTGGTCAGTGATGCGGCTTCGCGGATCATGCCAGCGGCCAAGAACACATTGAAGCCCGCCCACATGCCTGTGGCGCCGGTTTCTGCGGGAACCGCTTCGATGAAATCAGGTGTTTTCGCTTCCAGTTTTTCGGCGGCTTTGAGCAACAACGCTCTTCTTTCGTTGGGGCCTGTTTCGCTCCAGGTCTTGAACGCTTCGGCAGCCGCTTCGACCGCCATGATCGCGTCCGCTGTCGATGCAGCAGGTGCGCGGGTGGCCACCGTGCCATCCAAAGGGTTGCGGCGTTCAAAGGTGGCGTTGTTTTCGGCAGTGACCTTGAGGCCATTGATGAGCATCGACATATCGGACATGGGTTTGCACTCCTGGAAAATGAAAAATCAAATGGATCGAACCGTTTTTTCTAGCGCTTGCGATGCGGAGCGTGTGTCGCTGGATGCCGCACCCAGATAAGCCTCGCGGATGACACTGGAGCGCGCCAGCAACTGCGATGAACCGTGCGCTACCAAACTGCCGCGCTCGATGACGTAGCCCCGGTCGGCCACGGCCAGCGCTTTTCTGACGTTTTGCTCCACCATCAAAACCGTGGTGCCGCTGTCGGCAATGCGCCGGGTCATCTGAAGCAATTCATCGACCATGCGTGGTGCCAAGCCCAAAGAGGGTTCGTCCAGCATCAAGAGCTTGGGCGCGGACATCATGGCGCGGGCAATGGCCACCATTTGTTGTTCACCACCACTCATGGTGCCGGCCAGTTGGTTGAAGCGTTCACGCAGTTTGGGAAAGTCATCCATCACGGCATTCATGCGGGCCTGACGGTCCGCAGCCGACTGCAGCCAACCGCCCAATTCAAGATTTTCTTGAACGGTCATTTGGGGGAAAAGTTGCCGACCTTCAGGCACCAAGGCCATGCCGGCCTGAACGATCTCATGGGCTTTTTCGGGCAAGTCATCGCCGTTGAACAAGACCTCGCCACGCATCGGAATTTGGCCGGACAGCGCGCGCAACAAGGTGGTTTTGCCTGCGCCATTCGGACCCAAAATCACCGTCAATCCGGGCAAAACGTCAAAGTTCAAATTGCGAACCACTTCAAAGGGCCCATAACCTGCAGACAAACCGCGCACCTTGAGTTGGGCTTTTCCGGATCCACCCAAAACAAAGGGTTGAGGGCGATACCACATCATGCCAATCCCTCCGATGCGTTGACCATTTCGTCACCCAAATAAGCCTCGATGACTTCCTTGTTACGGACCACTTCCGAGGGCCGGCCGTCGGCGATCTTTTTGCCTTGGTGAAGAACGATCACCCGCTCTACATGCTTGAGCAATATCTTCACGGCATGCTCGATCCAGATGACCGACAAATCGAGTTCGTCACGCAGCCGGCGAATCAGCCGGGCCATTTCTTCCACTTCAATTTCGGTCAGCCCGGCAGCCACTTCATCGAGCAACAAAATCCGCGGACGTGTCGACAAGGCCATGCCGATTTCCAGGATGCGCTGTTGTGAGGGGGTGATGGCCGCTGCTGGCAAATCTGCCAGTTGCGACAGGCCGATCACCGACAAGATGCTGTTGACGTCACGCAGTGCCCATGGCACGCCGATTTCTTCGCCCCAAAAAATGTATTTGCGCGGCCTGCGCCCTGCGAACTGCAAGCCAAAGCGGATGTTTTCACTGACGCTCAAGTCAGCAAACACGCGCGGAGTTTGAAAGGTTCTGGCCAAACCGCGTGCTGCAAAGCTGTGGGGTGCAGCACCCGCCAGGGATTTGCCCTCAATCGAAAGTTGCCCAGATGTCAGAGGCGTGACCCCCGAGATGGCATTGAAGAACGTGGTTTTGCCCGCGCCGTTAGGCCCCATGATGCCCACCAATTCACCGGCTTGGATGTCCACACTCACCGCATCCACGGCGGTCAGCCCGCCAAAGCG
>CANGZO010000179.1 GCA_947458305.1 Comamonadaceae bacterium | reverse complement strand
GGCCAGGGGCTCGCTGGCACGCTGCAGCAGGCTCTGGCCGACGCGCTGCTCATAGCCCGCATAGCGCCGCAAATACAAAAGCGGCGCATCGGCCGATCCGCCCAACACCATCGGCTGGCCTTGGTCAGGAGCATCGACCAGGCGCACACCCACGCTGGAGCTGTGGCCTTGCAAAGCCGCTTGCCAATTGGCCAGCGTGTTGGGCAGGTGCGCCCACAGGGCCTTCAGGCCCTGCGCACCGTCCACCGCCGCCACAGGCCAGCCCAGCAAGGCCACAGGCGGCTGGCACAGGTCGGCCAGCGGCAGGCAAGTGTGGCCGCGCCCTTCCATGTGCGCCAGAACAGCCGCAGCCACCAGCAAAGGCGCAGCGGCCCCGGCGTCGAGGCGCAGCACTTGCGCGGCAAAAGCGCTGTCGATGTGGCGCAGCAGGCCTTGGCCGGTCCACAGGTTCAGCCATTGCACAGTCTGCGCAGCGCTCAGGCCTTGGGCGGGCAGGTCACTCAGCCAATCCATTTGCGCGGCGGGCATGGGCGCAGTGCGTGAGGTTTTTTTCAAGTTCATCACGCCATCTCTTCGTTCAGCATGGCGTCCAGGCCATCGAGCAGCGCCAAGGCGCAGGCAAGGTGCAGCAGCCGCCCGCAGGCCCTGCGATGCCGCGCAAGAACAGGTAGACCGCACCACCGAGTTGCCGCGCCGGGTCGTAAGCCTCGCCCAAACGGGCGCGCAACAAGCGGTGCAGCGCCAGCATGTAGAGCGCAGCCTGGACTTCGTAACGGTGTTTGGCCATGGCCGCATCCAGGGCCTGTGCGGTGTACGCCGCGTCATCGGCCCCCAGGTAATTGGATTTGTAGTCGAGCACCCAGTAGCGGCCTTCGTGCTCGAACACCAGATCGGCAAAGCCCATCAGCATGCCGTGCAGTTGCGCGTCGGGCAGCTGCGGGCGGCTCACACCGGGCAAGAGGTGCTGCTGGCACAGGGCATCGACCTCGCGCGCATGCAGGCGCTCTGCGGGCAACCAAAATTCCATCTCGGCCAGCAGGTCACCCAGCGCGTTCAGAGGCGCGTTGGGCCCGCGCAAAGGCTGGGCCACCACACGGCTGAGCCACTGCTGCACGGCGTCGGACTGGGCGGTGTAACCGGCGTTCTCGCAGCGGTACTTCAGGCCCTCGGCCTTGGACGCATCGAGCGCAAAGCCATCTGCCGCGAGCCATTCAAGTTGGTCGTGCAAAAAGTTGCCTGCCGTGGGGCCTTTCGCAAAGCCGTGCCACGGGGACACAGCACCGGGGCTGGTTGTCAAGACCGTAGGCATGGCCGCATCTTCTGGCGGCTCGTCGTCTGCGGGGCGCGGCGGGTTCAGGTGCAAGACCAAGGGTGCCTGGGTCTGCGAAGACAGGTCACGCGTCAGGCGCGAAAAACTCGCGATCGTCCAAGACTTGTCGATGCGGGCGGTGCAGTTCAGTGCCTCGCGCAATTCGGTGGTGTGCGCGGGCTTGTGCCACAGCGTCAGCGGCACTTCGTTGGGGGCTAATTTCAAGTGCACCGACAAGGGCTGGCCAAGCGAACTGGTCTGCAGCGCTTGCAGCTTGCTCAGCCAATCGGCAGCCTCACATTCTTGACCGCTGCTCAGCAAATTTCCAGCGGCGCAGGCGTGGTTCACGCAGGTTTTGCCGTTGCCACGTTTGACCGCGCTCCAGCCCACCCACAGCGCGTGACGCGCCCGCGTGAGCGCCACGTACCACAGGCGCAGGTCTTCTCGCAGGCGATCGTGGTCCGCGAGTTGGGAGTCTTCCTTGTCAAAGTCCAGCGTCCATTTGCGGTCGTGGTCGCGGTGGCCCTCCCCCTCTTCACTCTCCAACTGCAGCACGGCGGCTTTGTCGGCGGTGACCACGCGGTGGCTGTGCGCAAAAGGCAGGCACACCACCGGGTATTCCAGGCCCTTGCTGGCGTGAATGGTGATGACCTTGACCAGGTCCTCGTCGCTTTCGAGCCGCACGGTTTGCTCTTCGCCACCGCTGGCGTTGCCCGACTGCGCTTCGTCTATCTGCAGGGCCAGCCAGCGGATCAGGGCCTGCTCGCCATCGATATGGCTGCTGGCTGCTTGCAACAATTCAGCCAGGTGCAGCACATTGGTCAGACGGCGCTCTCCGTCGCTCTGGCCGCGCCAGCGCCCCGCCAACTGCAGCACATGCAGCGACTGGCGCAGCATGGCCAGCACGCCCTGGCTTTCCCAGGTCTGGTGCAGTTCGCGCATCTGCTCAGCACGGGTGTCCAGCAGTTCGTCTTGCGTGGCCAAGTCATACAACTCGGCCAGCGACAGGCCCACCGTGCGCGTACCCAACGCGGCGCGCACGCGGCGCATGTCTTGTGGCTCGGCCACGCCACGCAGCCACAGGCACAGGTCTTGCGCTTCGTCGCTGGCAAAGACCGAGTCGCGGTCAGACAAATACACCGAGGCCACACCACGCACCCGCAGCGCGTCGCGCACGGCAGCAGCCTCTTTGCCGGTGCGCACCAGCACGGCGATGTCTTTGGGCTGCAAGGCTTTGTCGCCCTTTTGTGCATCCGCAAAACACGCTTGTGGGTCGCTCAGCCAGGCCACGATTTGCTCGGCGCACAAAGCCGACAACTGCGTCTGCGCATCGCGTGTGCTGCGCAAAGTGGCGTCGTGCACCATGGTCATGGCTTGTACAGCGCCAGCGCTCGTCTTGAACACTTCAGGGCGACCCTTGGCCCCTACGGGCTGAAACGGCAAAGGGTCTTGATCGTCTTGATCGCCTTGCTTGTAACCAAAGGCGTCAGGTGCAATGTCGAACCAGCGGTTGACCACATCGACCACCGCTTGGGTAGATCGGAAGTTGGTGCCCAGCACATGGTGGCGGCCTGCGGTAGCTAGGCGTGCGGCCAAGTAGCTGTGGATGTCCGCCCCCCTAAAACCATAGATGGACTGCTTGGGGTCGCCAATCAGCAGCAGCGCGATGTCAGGCAGGTTGTCGGCCGTGCGGTAGATGCGATCAAAGATGCGGAACTGCAGCGGCGAGGTGTCCTGAAACTCATCAATCATCGCCACCGGGAACTGGTCGCGCAGTCGCTGCGCCAAGCGCTCGCCCGATTCGGGATCGGCCAGCGCGACATCCAGACGCTCCAGCATGTCGGCAAAGCCAAACAGACCGCTGCGCCGCTTGAGCTCGGCCATGCGCTGCAGCACATGTGTGCGGGCGTGCAGGCGTGCAACTTGAGCCGGTTTGGGCAAGGCTTGCAAGGCCGCTTGCAGATCGGCATAAGCTTGGCTTTCGGGTGGCAAATCCACGGGCGCTTCACCGGTCTTACGGCATTCAAGCAGGCCTTGGGGCGTGAAGCGTGCCCAGCCGGCTTTCATGGTTTTTTCCAAGCGCTTGCCGTCTTCTGGCCCTTGCGCCCAGTCTTTGAGGACGGCCAGCCACTCGGCAGATTTTTTGTGCGTCAGTTTCCGTCCATCCCAGCTCGACTTGTGATGTTCGAGCTGCGCCTCGATCCAGCCCAACAAGTTGTCGGCTTTCTCGTTCCAGCCCTGTTTGATTGCCTGCAGTTGCGCATCGCGCTCGGCCATGGCCGCGCCGAACACCTGCGCCAGCGTGCCAGGGGCGGCGTCGGCCAGGGGTACAGCCATCAGGGCGCGCATGTCTTGTTCGAGCGCGGGCACATCGCGCCAAACGCCGAGCACCTGAGTCACCAGGGCCGTGCCCATGGGGTAAAGCTGCTGGCGCCAGTAGTCCTGCACCGCTTCGAGGCGCAGCGCGGCTTCGTCGCCCACCAGGTTTTCTTCAAACAAGCTGCCGCTGTCGAATGCGTGTTCGCGCAGCATGCGTTGGCACCAAGCGTCAATGGTGTACACGGCCGCGTCGTCCATGGCCTGCGCCGCCAGCGCCAGGCGGTGGGCAGCCTGCTCGCGCAGCTCGCCTTCGGGGTATTCGTTCTTCAGTTGTTGCAGGAAGTCATCGTCGGTTGTGGCCATGCCCCGGAACACCTGCGCCGCCTCGGTCAAACGGGCACGGATGCGGTCAGACAACTCGCGGGTGGCGGCGCGGGTGAAGGTCATCACCAACACGTCTTGCGGCAACATGGGGCGCTCTGGTGCCGTGCTTGTGTCGCCGTGGCCAAGCACCAGGCGCACATACAGCGCGGCAATCGTCCAGGTCTTGCCGGTGCCTGCGCTGGCCTCGATCAGGTGGCTGCCGCGCAGGGGGAAGGTGTGCGCATTCAGGGCGTGGGGGGTGCTCATGCCAGCTCTCCCTCTTCGCTGTCTTGAGGTACATCGGGCAAGGCCTCGATCTCGGCTTGCTCGGCCCAGTACTTTAAAGGCGCGTAAACGGTTTGGGCCAAGCGCTTGAACTCGCCCGTGGCCAGCAAGTCCTCCACCGTGGCATAGGTGCGGGCCAGCGCCGGGTCTTTGTCTTTTTCGGCACGTTTGAAGTCACTGCCTTCATAGGCATCGGCCAGCGCGTTGAGGTTCTCCGGGTCTTTGAGCCACTGCAGCGCGACACCAGGCGGCAAGGGCAGCGGCCAACGCATGCCCTCGGCCCAAACCGCCAACAGCGCGGTCAACTGAACGCGGGCTTCTTCTGGCGTTGGCTCGGCCATGCGCAGCACGGCGTTGCGGCCCACCACCACAAACCTCAAGGGCTGGTCCATGGCGGCAGCAGCCAGCGACAGCAGCCAAACGTCGATCAGTTTGTCCGGATGGGCCTGCGGCTTTTGGTTCTTGAAGCTGGCCAGATCGCTGGCGCGCAGGTGCAAGGACATC
>CANGZO010000178.1 GCA_947458305.1 Comamonadaceae bacterium | reverse complement strand
GAAGAACTCAAAAAAATGAAAGAGACCATGGAGACGGCGGCCCGCGATGTGGAGCAGTCGGTTCAAACCACGGCCTCTGATTTTGAAAAAGACTGGGCAGACACCACATCGGGCTTGAACAGCGATTTGCCTGCCATCGAGTCGCCACCGCCCTATTACAAACGTCCTGAGAAGAACTGGCGTCTCAAGCGGGGTGCGATGCCCCAGTGGTACAAAGCCCGTTCTGGGGTGCGGACCAAAGCCCTGTCGGGGGCTGCCCGTGTGGCCCGTTACCGGCCCAAGCCTCTCAATTCCTTTTGAAGCTGGCGCGCTTGTTGTGCGCCCGTTTGATTGACCCATCCCATGTCTGAAACCCCTCCCCAGCCCGACGACGAACTCAAAGGTTCAGAGCAACCTTTTGTGGCGCATTTGATCGAGTTGCGTGACCGGTTGATGTGGGCCGTCGCTGCGGTGGCTCTTGCCGCGGCTGCTTTGGCCATTTACCCAGGGCCTGGCAACCTCTACGACATTTTGGCTGCCCCCCTGGTGGTGCATTTGCCAAAAGGCGCGACTTTGATTGCGACTTCGGTGATTTCGCCTTTCATGGTGCCGCTCAAAATTTTGTTGATGAGCGCCTTTCTCATCGCTTTGCCGGTGGTTTTGTACCAACTTTGGGCCTTCATTGCACCCGGTCTTTACAGCCATGAAAAGAAGCTGGTCATGCCTTTGGTGGTGTCCAGCACCTTGTTGTTTTTCATCGGGGTGGCTTTCTGTTACTTCTTTGTGTTTGGTCAGGTGTTCAGCTTCATTCAGAGCTTTGCCCCCAAGAGCATCACCGCTGCGCCTGACATTGAGGCCTATTTGAGCTTCGTGTTGTCGATGTTCTTGGCCTTTGGCTTGGCTTTTGAGGTGCCTGTGGCTGTGGTGGTCTTGGCCCGCATGAATGTGGTGACCGTTGAGAAACTCAGAGAGTTCCGGGGCTACTTCGTGGTCTTGGCTTTTGTGATTGCGGCCATCGTCACGCCGCCGGACGTGGTTTCGCAGTTGGCCTTGGCCATTCCCATGTGCTTGCTCTATGAGTTGGGCATTTGGGCTGCGCAAATTTTCATCAAAAACACCCAAGCGCCTGACGCCAGCGCCGACGAGGCTGCTTGATTGCGAGGCGCTGGCCTTCAACGGGCTTGGCGTTTGGGCGAAGGTCTTTCGGCTGGGGTGAGGCGCAAAGACAACTGGGCTTGTTGACGCCAGATCACCAGCTCAGCTGGCACACCGGGCGTGAGGTTGGCGACCTGGTTGAGCAGTTCAGACACATTGCCCACAGGCTGCGTGCCGACACGCATGATGACATCGCCAGGACGTATGCCTGCTTTGGCCGCAGGGCCGTTTTGCAAAACACCAGAGATCACCACCCCCGATCGCAAAGCGTTGGGCCCCACCAGAGGCAGCTTGAAGCTTTCAGCCAGTTCGGCGGACAGGTCTTGCGGTTCTACCCCGATCCAGCCGCGAATCACCTTGCCGTTTTTCAGCAGGTCTTGCATCACCTGTTTGGCTGTCGAAATCGGGATGGCAAAGCCAATGCCCATGCTGCCACCCGAGCGGGAATAGATCGCGGTGTTGATGCCCATCAGGTGACCATTGACATCGACCAAGGCGCCGCCTGAGTTGCCGGGGTTGATGGCGGCGTCGGTTTGGATGAAGTTTTCAAAGGTGTTGATGCCCAGTTGGCTGCGGCCCAAAGCGCTGACGATGCCTGAGGTCACGGTTTGACCGACACCAAAGGGGTTGCCAATGGCCAGCACCACATCGCCCACTTGCATGTCCAGTGTCTGGCCCAGGACGATCACGGGCAAGTTGGTCAGCGGAATTTGAAGCAGCGCCAAGTCGGTGTCGGGGTCGGTGCCAATCACTTTGGCCATGGCTTTGCGCCCGTCACTGAGCACCACTTCGATATCGTCTGCGTCTTCAATGACGTGGTTGTTGGTCAGGATGTGACCCTCGGGGCTGACGATGACGCCACTGCCCAAACCTGCGGGGTTTTGGTCGTCTGGCTCGCCATAGAAAAACCGGAACCAGGGGTCTTGACCAAGAGGGTTGTTGTTTTTGCCTTTGCTGGTGTTGATGCTCACCACGGCTGGTGAGGCTTTTTGAGCGGGGGCACTCAAACTGCCGACCGGCCGGGTGCCATTGGCCGCAGGCGGGGCTTGCAACAAGGTCATGCCAGCCATGGAGGCCTGGGTGCCGCGCAACCATTCAGGCTGCAAAGTGGCCACGACAAACCAAATGGCCAACAAAACGGTGACCCATTGTGAAAATAAAGACCAAATTCGTTTCATGGTTGCAGATTGTCCTTGATTCGATCGCATCGCAGGGCTTGGGCGCTGAATCACCGATTCCTGACTTGGTGTTGGCGACCTGAGCCACAATCTCAAACCATGACCGATGCCAAAACTCTGGGCCAAGCTTTAGATGCTTTGCTTCAACCTGAAAAATTCCGCGACTACGGCCCCAACGGCTTGCAGGTCGAGGGGGACCGTGCGGTCAAACGCCTGGTCAGTGGCGTGACCGCCAGCCGGGCTTTGATCGAGGCGGCCATCGCCGCCAATGCCGATGCCATCTTGGTGCACCATGGCTTGTTCTGGCGTGGCCAAGACGGGCGTGTCACGGGCTGGATGCGCGAGAGGCTGCGCTTGTTGCTGGCCCATGGCATCCATCTTTATGCCTACCACCTGCCGCTGGATGCGCATGCCGAACTGGGCAACAACGCCCAGTTGGGCCGTTTGCTCGGCTTCACGGCTGAGGGCCGGTTTGGTGAGCAAGACCTCGGCTTTGTTGGTGCGCCCGTGGTCTCGTGGTCAAGTGCCCAAGATTTGGCCGACCATGTGGCCGGTGTTTTGGGCAGGCATGTCACATGCGTGGGCGATGTCGGTCGAGTGGTTCGCCGTGTAGCGTGGTGCACGGGTGGCGCTCAAGGCTATTTTGAGGCTGCGATTGCACAGGGCGTGGACGTATTTTTGACCGGTGAAATCTCCGAGCCGCAAGCCCATTTGGCGCGCGAAACGGGGGTCGCCTTTTTGGCGTGTGGTCACCATGCTTCAGAGCGCTACGGTGCGCCTGCGCTGGGGGCCCATGTGGCGCAACTTTTGGGCATCGAGCACCAATTCATCGAGATCGACAACCCGGCCTGATGGCTGCTGTGCTGTATGAATTTGCCTGAATTGACCTTGCCCATCGCCATCACACCTGGTGACCCTTGCGGTATTGGCCCTGAAATCATTGCCAAGGCGTGGATCGCGGCACCCGAGCTGACGCGGGGGTGTTTTGTGGCAGGCGATGTGGGCCTGATGCGGCGTGCCATGGCTTTGGTGCAAAAGGCGCTTTGTTTTCCGGTCTGCGAGATCGCGTCGCCTGCACAAGCCTTGGCTGTACCGCCTCGTTGTTTGCCGGTGTTGCAAGTGGTGCCCGTGGCGCCCCCATTGCCTTGGGGGCAGATCGATGCCCGAGCGGGTCGCTTGGCGGGAGAAGCCGTGTTGTGGGCCGCTCGTGCTGCGCTGCGTGGTGAAATTTCGGCCGTGGTCACAGCGCCACTGCACAAAGAGGCTTTGCATGCAGCGGGTGCGCCTTATGACCAGTATCCAGGGCATACCGAATTGTTGCAGGCCGAGTCGGCCCGTCATGCCGGGGTGACGGTGGCACAAATGCCAGTGCGCATGATGCTGGCCAACGATGAACTGCGAGTTGTGCTGGTCAGCATCCATTTGTCTTTGCGTGAGGCTTTGGATGCCATCACCTTTGACCGGGTTTTGGAAACCTTGCGGATCACTCACCATGCGCTCACGCCTTTGCTGGGTCGAAAGCCGCGCATCGCTCTTGCAGGCGTGAACCCGCATGCGGGTGAGGGCGGACTGTTTGGCCGAGAAGAAATCGAGATCTTGCAGCCCTGCGTGTCAGCGGCCCGCGCGGAGGGCATCGATGCGCAGGGTCCATTGGCCCCCGATACGGTTTTCATGCGGGCACGCCAAAGGGCGGATGGTCAACGCGAGTTTGATGTGGTGATCGCCATGTACCACGACCAAGGCCTGATACCGGTGAAGTATTTGGGTGTGGAGCAGGGCGTGAATGTCACCTTGGGCTTGCCTATGATCCGCACCAGCCCAGACCATGGCACGGCCATGGACTTGGCAGGTCAAGGAAAGGCCGATGCGAGCAGCTTGATCCAAGCCATTCGCATGGCTCGGCAACGGGCCACAGGCGCGCACTGAGCTGTTGGTGATCAGTCCGCCGCCAACGCAAGGGCTTGGGTGATCAGGATTTGCGGTTCAAGCTGTCGCGAATTTCACGCAGCAAGACCACATCTTCTGGTGTCTCAGGGGCCTTTTCCGGGGTGGCATCGACAGGCTGACGTGCCTTGAGGCGATTGATCTGGCGAACCATCACGAAAATAATGAAGGCCAATATGAAGAAATTCAAAGCCACAGTGACAAAGTTGCCATACGCAAATACCGCGCCGAGTTTTTTGGCCTCAGCCAAAGGCAAGTTGGCGGCTTGCCCCGACAGTGCCAGGTAGTAATTGGCAAAGTCGAGCCCGCCAAAGACCAGACTGACCAAAGGCATGATGATATCGGCCACCAAGGAGTCCACGATCTTGGCGAAAGCTGCGCCAACGATGACGCCTACGGCCAAATCGACCACATTGCCTTTGAGTGCAAACGTTTTTAATTCTTGAAAAAATGACATAAAAAAACCTCTTTGGTGTGTTGAGGGCCTGATTGTGCCCTATTGATGATCAGGCCTATCCATTTGTAAGTCGGTTGTCTGTTTCACTCCGCTACAATCTCGGGTTGACCCTGATAACGACTCGCTAGAGGATTCCCATGAGTGACACCCCAGTCGACAACAGCAAGCGGACT
>CANGZO010000177.1 GCA_947458305.1 Comamonadaceae bacterium | reverse complement strand
CGCATCGTTGATGCCATACAAGGCCGCGGCCATCACCGTGTCGCGGCCAGGGCCGGGTTTGTCACGGTATTCCTTCATCACGTCCAACAAAAACTGTTCTTGTTGGCTGGCCAAGCGGGGTACCTGGTCACGGCCTTGGTACTGCGGCAAATGGCAGGTGCCACACAAAGCCGATTTGGCCAGTTCCCGACCACGCTCGAGGCGGGCCCTGTCCACACGGCCCTTGGCCGCAGGGGGTGCCGCTTGCGCAGAAAAATAACTGGCCAGGGCCACCAATTCGGCATCCGAGACCCCGTCGAGGGAGCCTTTCATGGCAGGTACATCCCGCAAGCCTTCTCGAATCAGGACCAATTGGTTTTCGATGAAGGTTTTGGGTTGGGCCGCCAGCGAAGGGATGCTGGGAATTTGCGACACGCCTTTGGCGCCGTGACAGGCCACACACTGTGCGGCCCGCGCTGGGGCCTGGATGCTCGAGTTGACTTGCGCACTGCCTTGAAAGGCCGTCTGGGCCAACGCGGGTGACGCTGCCCAGACCCAGCTCCATAACAAGGCTGAAGTGAAAGTTGCTTTCAACACTGCCCCATCAAGGCTTGGCGTAAGAGATGCGGTAGATGGCACCCAGTTGCTCGTCCGAGACCAGCATCGAACCATCGGGCATTTGCAGCATGTAAGCTGGGCGACCCCAGAAGCTGTTGTCTGCATCGTCCTTGAAGCCGGTCAGGAATGGTGAGACCTTGGCGTTCTTGCCTTCGGCATCGGTGTTGACCACCACCACGTCAAAACCCAACTTCTTGGTGCGGTTCCAGGAGCCTTTGCGGGCCACAAACATCATGTTTTTGTATTCCGCAGGGAACATGTTGCCGGTGTAGAAGGTCACACCCATCACGGCTGCGTGGGGGCCCATGTTGGCCACTGGCAAAGTCACGCCATCGCAAGGCTTGTCTTTCTTCATGTCGCGGTCAGGAACACCGGTCGCGTGGCAGTAAGGGAAGCCGAAATTCAAACCGGTTTTGGACATGCGGTTGAGTTCGTCATCGGGGGTGTCGTCGCCCATCCAGTCACGGCCGTGGTCGCTGAACCACAACTCTTTGGTGACGGGATGCCAGTCAAAACCGACGGTGTTGCGCACGCCAGTGGCCACCACTTCCATGCCGGATCCGTCAGCGTTGTAGCGGCGAATCTGGGCGTATTCAGCCCCAGGCTCGCAAATGTTGCAAGGCGCACCGAAAGGCACATACAGCTTGCCGTCTGGGCCGAAGCTCAGGTACTTCCAGTTGTGGTGCGGCAGTGGTGGCAGCTTGAAGGCGGCGGTCATGTCCACGGGTTGGGCGTTGGGGTTGGCTTCAATGCCGTCGTAACGCAGCACCTTGTCGATGGCCATCACATACAAAGAGCCTTTGTGCATGGTGACCGCAGGCTGGGCCAGCTTGTCGACCAAAATGCGGCTGGTGCGTTCTTTGCCGTTGTCACTGATTTCATAGACGCGACCCAAGGCCCGGGTGCCTGCATAAATCTTGCCACTTTCGCCCCGGCTCATGGCGCGAACGCCGGGGGTGCCGGTGGACCAAATTTCAATCTTGAAGCCCGGCGGCAACTTGAGTTTGTTCAGGGGAATGTCGGCCGCAGGTGTGACGGTCAGTTTCCCTGGCAAAGGCGCCAGTGTGGAGTTGGCCATGTCGGCGGGCATGCCTTGCTTCCATGCCGGAGGCGGCGCGGCAGGGGCGGCTGTTTGGGCCATGGCTTGACCTATGCCGAGCGACAAAACGGCGGCGCAGACTGCAATTTTTTTGAACATCAATGAGCTCCTGTGGGTTAGCGAATGAACTGCACGGAGCGTAGTCGGGTCAAATCCCTTTCAATATAGGGTTATTGCTGAGGACAATTGATTTGGCGTCACGCAAATGACTCGGGTCAGCGCCTCAAAAAGAAGCGGTTCGCAGACCTTGCAGGTCCAAAATGCGCAGACCGCCGTACTCCACACGGATGAGTTGGCGCGCTTCAAGCACGCGCAGGGCCTCGTTCACGCGCTGACGTGACAGGCCCACCAGGTAGGCCAGTTCTTGCTGGGTGATGCGCAGCACTTCGCCCACACCCGAAAACAGCACCGGGTTGAACAGCGCGGCCAAGTGCCGGGCCAGGCGCAGTTCGGGGCTGGTCATGCGGTCCATTTCTCGCGCTGCAATGAACTGGCCCAAGCGTTCATTGAGCTGATGCATGATGAAGCGGTTGAAACCCAGCGAGTGATCGATCAGCCAATGAAAGGTGTCGACAGGCATGCCAGCCACCAAGCTTGGCCGCAGCGCTTGGATGTTGTAGCGGTACACCTCGCGCTTGATCGCTGTGCCTTCGCCAAACCATCCTCCAGGCGGTATGCCCGTGAAGGTCATGGTTTGGCCACTTTCGTTGTCGGTGCTCATTTTCAACAAGCCTGACAGCACGCCAAACCAATAAGTCACCGGTTTGCCTATTCGGCACACATGATCGCCAGTCTGCAGGTCGCTGACCACCAACTGTGGCGTGATCTGGGCCTTTTCTTCTTGTCTCAACAAGTGAAGCCAAGGGATGTCATTCAATTCGGCCAAAGTCAAAGGCCGGCGGCGTTGGTGGACAGAGTTTTCTTTAGCCATGTGAAATTTACGAATTGTCAGTTTGCAGACAGTTGTGATAAGGGTCTTCCCTGAATTGTCGTCCAAACGACAACTTGACGTCAAATGACTCCCTAGGATTCGCACCAGTTTCAGTCGCATTGCGATCAATGCACCGTTTTTGGAGACAAGTCAGGTCATGCAAACAACGTTTCCCCGTTTGATGCTCAAGCACGCTGCCGAGCGCCCCTCGGCACCTGCCTTGCGCGAAAAAGAATATGGCATTTGGCAGACCATCACCTGGTCTGATTTGGCCACTTTGGTGCAGTCTGTGGCTTGCGGCCTGCACCAAGCTGGATTGCAGCGCGGTGAACACCTGATTGTGGTGGGCTCCAACCGTCCACGCCTGTACGCCACCATGCTCGCTGCCCAGTCGCTGGGTGCGATCCCTGTGCCCCTTTACCAAGATGCGGCGGCTGCCGAATGCGTGTTCCCCATCACCAATGCCGAAGTTCGTTTCGCGGTGGTGGAAGACCAAGAGCAGGTCGACAAGATGCTGGAAGTGCGCGAGCAGTGCCCCCAGTTGACGCACATCATTTACGACAACCCACGTGGCTTGCGCAAGTACACCGAAGACGGCCTCGGTTCGCTGGAGGAGTTGATCGCAGCCGGTGGTGTGTTTGCCCAGCAGCATCCACAGTTTTTCAAGGATGAAGTTGAAAAAGCGACCTTTGCCGATGTGGCGGCCATGTTCTTCACTTCGGGCACCACAGGCAACCCCAAGGGCGTGGTGCACACGCACAGCTCCCTGATCGACCGCGCAGATGCGGGTGCCGAGTTCGACAAGCTGACCAGCGCCGAAGACGTGCTGGCCTACATGCCCCCAGCCTGGATTGGCCAGAACATCTTCAGCTATGCGCAGTGGTTGGTGTGTGGCTATGTGGTCAACTGCCCAGAGTCATCGGCCACTGTGACCATCGACTTGAAAGAAATCGGCCCCACGTATTACTTCGCACCGCCCCGTGTGTTTGAGGGCATGCTGACCAGCGTGATGATCCGCATGGAAGACGCGGGCAGTTTCAAGCGCAAGCTCTTCCAGCACTTCATGGGTGTGGCCAAAAAAGTCGGTCCCGCCTTGATGGACGGTCAGTCGGTCGGACTGATGGACCGCATGGTGTATGGCTTGGGCAACCTCTTGGTGTATGGCCCGTTGCGCAACAACATGGGTTTCAGCCGCGTGCGTGTGGCCTACACCGCAGGCGAGGCGATTGGCCCTGACTTGTTCACATTCTTCCGCTCGATTGGCGTGAACATCAAGCAGCTGTACGGCTCGACCGAAACTGCCGTGTTCGTGTGCCTGCAGCCCGACAACGAAGCCCGCGCTGACACCGTGGGTGTGCCTTGCAAAGGCGTAGAAATCAAGGTCGCTGACAACGGCGAGATCATGGTCAAGTCGCCGGGCCTGCTCAAGGGTTATTACAAAAACCAGAAGGCCACTGACGAGGTGTTGACAGCCGATGGCTGGTACCACACCAGCGACGCGGGCTTCATTGACAGCCACGGTCACTTGAAAATCATTGACCGCGTGAAAGACGTGGGCCGCATACAAGGTGGTGCCAACGATGGGGCGATGTTTGCGCCCAAATACGTCGAGAACAAGCTCAAGTTCTTTCCGCACATCAAAGAGGTGGTGGCCTATGGTGACCAGCGCGAAAAAGTGTGCGTGATGGTCAACATCGACTTTGATGCGGTGGGCAACTGGGCTGAGCGCCGCAACCTGCCTTATGCCGGCTACGGCGATTTGGCGCAAAAGCCCGAGGTCTACCAGCTGATTCAAGAGTGCGTGGAAAAGGTCAATGCCGATTTGGCCGAAGACGCCTTGCTGGCGGGCAGCCAGGTCTCGCGCTTTTTGATCCTCCACAAAGAGCTGGATGCTGACGACGGCGAGCTGACCCGCACCAACAAGGTTCGCCGTGGTTTCATCGCCGACAAATACAAGCCTTTGGTTGATGGCTTGTATGGCGGTAAGACCGAACAGTTCATTGAAACGGTCGTCAAGTTTGAAGACGGCCGCACCGGCAGCGTCAGCGCCACGCTCAAGATTTCCGACGCCAAGACATTCACACCCGTGAAGGCAGCAGCATGACCAAGAAAATCGGCGACGTCATTCTGGACGTCAACAACATCAGTTTGCGCTTCGGCGGCGTGAAGGCGCTGACCGACATCTCGTTCAACGTGCGCGAACACGAAGTGCGCGCCATCATTGGTCCCAACGGCGCGGGCAAAAGCTCGATGCTCAATTGCATCAACGGCGTGTACACCCCGCAAGAGG
>CANGZO010000176.1 GCA_947458305.1 Comamonadaceae bacterium | reverse complement strand
CGCGCGGTCAGGCGCATCAGCAGCTCATTGAGGTAGTAGCCCGACAGCAGCGCCTCGCCCGTGGGCATGACGTGGCCGCCCACCCATTCGGCCGACTTGAGGGTGCGGATGTCGCCATCGCCACCAAAAGCCAACGACAAAGGCTGCAATGGCAAGAGCACAGGGCGAAAGCTGGAGGTGGGCCGCTTAGCCCCTTTGGCCACCAAAGCCACACGGCCGTGGTGGCGGGTGAAAACCTCCAAAATCAGGCTGGTCTCGCTCCAGTCGTAGCGGTGCAGCACATAGGCTGGCTCGTCTGCGATCCGCTTGGAGGCCATTGGCGGTGGGATTACTCGTAGCCGAAGCTGCGCACGCGGGCTTCGTCGTCGGCCCAGCCCGAACGCACTTTCACCCACAACTCGATGAAGACCTTGGCGTCCAGCAGCTTTTCCAACTCGACGCGGGTTTCGGTACCGATGCGTTTGAGCTTTTCGCCCTTGTCACCGATCACCATGGCTTTGTGCCCTTCGCGCTCGACCACGATGGTGGCCGCGATGCGCAGCATGCGTTTGGACGTGCGGCCCGCTTCTTCTTCGAACTTATCGATCACCACAGTCGAGGTGTAAGGCAGCTCGTCACCCGTCAATCGAAAGAGTTTTTCGCGCACCATTTCGCTGGCCAGGAACTTCTCGCTGCGGTCGGTGAGTTCGTCTTCGGCGTGCCACCAGGGCTGCTCGGGCAGGTATTTTTCGCAAATGCCCAGCAGGCGCTCAATGTCTTTGGGCTGCTTGGCCGACATGGGCACAAACTCGGTGAAAGCGTGTCGCTCTTGCATGCTTTGCAGCCAGGGCGCGATGTCGCCACGGCGGTGCACGTTGTCGAGCTTGTTGGCCACCAGCAAAACCGGGATACCGGGCTTGAGCAGCGCCAGCACTTTGGCGTCGGCGGTGGTGAAGCTGCCCGCCTCGACCACAAACAAAACCAAATCCACATCGCTCACAGCGCCGACCACGGTTTTGTTGAGCGACTTGTTGAGTGCTGTGCCGTGGATGGTCTGGAAACCCGGGGTATCGACAAACACATACTGGGCAGCGCCCTGGGTGCGGATGCCGGTGATGCGGTGGCGCGTGGTTTGCGCTTTGCGTGAGGTGATGCTGATCTTTTGGCCCACCAAGGCGTTGAGCAAAGTGGACTTGCCCACGTTGGGCTTGCCCACAATGGCCACCAGGCCGCAGCGCTGGCCTTCCACCGGCACAGGCGCAGGGGCAGCAGCGACCGGGGGCAAGGCGGCGTCTTCCGAAGCGTCACGCGGCTGAATGGTCACGCCCGCGATTTGAACGGGACGGCGCATGGTTTGCTCTTGCGGCGTGCGTTCAGTTTCAGGCGTTTTTTTGTCGGTGCTCATGCGGCGCTTTCGGATTTCAAGGTCTGCAGCATGGCGGCTGCCGCTGCTTGTTCGGCAGCGCGACGCGATGCGCCCGAGCCTTGTTGGGTTTGGCGCAATTCGGTCACTTCGCAAGAGACCTCGAATTGCTGGCGGTGCGCCGCGCCGGAGGTGCCGACCACGGTGTATTTGGGCAGCGCGAGCTTGCGCCCTTGCAGCCACTCTTGCAATTCGGTTTTGGGATCTTTGCCCACGGCCTGCATGTCGGGTTTGATGTCAACCTGACCAAACAGGCGCTCGACCAAGGCTTGTGCGTCCTTGTAGCCACCGTCCAAGTACACCGCACCAATGATCGCCTCCAGGGCGTCGGCCAGGATGGACGGGCGGTTTTGTCCCCCCGAGCGCATCTCGCCCTCGCCCAAGCGCATCACGGCTGGTAAATCCAGGGTTTTGGCCAGTTGGTGCAGCGTGTCTTGCTTGACCAGGTTGGCCCGCACCCGCGACAAATCGCCCTCGGGCAAATTGGCCAGTTGGGTGTAGAGCAAATGCGCGACCGAGAGGTTCAGCACCGAATCGCCCAAAAACTCCAGGCGCTCGTTGTGGTCGGCGCTGAAGCTGCGGTGCGTGACCGCCTGCTGCAGCAAAGCATGCTGGCGAAAGGCGTAGCCCAGCCGTATTTGCAATTCGGACAAAGCGGGGGAAGTTGCCACGCCCACCTCAGTCAAATGCGCCAATGCGCTTGAGGTTGCCGAAGTTCATCCACACAAAGAAGGCCTTGCCCACGATGTTGGCATCCGGCACAAAGCCGAAGTAACGCGAGTCCAAAGAATTGTCGCGGTTGTCGCCCATCATGAAGTAATGACCTGCAGGCACTTTGCAGGTCACGCCTTCGACGGTGTAGTTGCAGTTTTCCCGGCCCGCAAATTGGTCGGCACCGGGGATAAAGGCGGGGCGGTCGTCGTCCTGCAGGGTCTGATGCGGTTTGGCCCCCAGGGTTTCACGGCGGTGCTTGTGGTAACGCATGGTGGACTCGTCAAAAAAGTCGGGCAGCACTTCGGTGGGCACGGGTTTGCCATTGATGCTGAGACTCTTGTTGATGTAGGCCACCTCATCGCCCGGAAGCGCCACCACGCGCTTGATGTAGTCCACACTGGGCTTGGGTGGGTAACGGAACACCATCACATCACCGCGCTGCACCGGAGTGCCTTCGGTCAACTTGGTATTGGCCACAGGCAATCGAATGCCGTAGTGGAATTTGTTCACCAAAATCAGATCGCCAATGTGCAGCGTCGGGATCATGGAGCCCGAGGGGATCTTGAAGGGCTCAAACAAGAACGAGCGCAGCACAAACACCACGACGATCACCGGGAACAAACCGGCTGTCCAGTCCAGCCACCAAGGCTGCATGAGCAGCTTTTCACGGCTTTCGCGGATGTCGGTGTCCACCTTGTCGATGCCCATTTTGGCCAACTCGGCGCGGCGCTGAGCAGTTTCTGTTTCCAGTTGAGCCACCGCTTTTTGGCGCTGAGGCAAAAAGAAGAAGCGCTCAGCCAGCCAATAAATGCCGGTAACCACAGTGGCCAACAACAACAGCAGGGCAAAGTTGCCCTCTATGAAACCCAGATACCAAGAACCGGCATAGCCGACAAAAGCGGCCAACACCATCGATGTGATGAATTGCATCAATCTTCCACCTGCAAAATGGCCAAGAACGCCTCTTGAGGCACCTCGACAGAACCGATTTGTTTCATGCGCTTTTTACCGGCCTTCTGCTTTTCAAGCAGCTTGCGCTTGCGGGTGATGTCACCACCGTAGCACTTGGCCAACACGTTTTTGCGCAAGGCCTTGATGGTCTCACGGGCAATGATGTTGGCGCCGATGGCGGCCTGGATGGCCACATCGAACATCTGGCGTGAAATGATCTCGCGCATCTTGGCTGCCACGGCACGACCACGGTACTGGGCTTGCGTGCGGTGCACGATGATGGACAGTGCGTCGACCTTCTCGCCGTTGAGCATGATGTCGACCTTGACCACGTCGGAGGCGCGGTATTCCTTGAACTCGTAATCCATCGAGGCGTAACCCCGGCTGACCGATTTGAGTTTGTCAAAGAAGTCCAGCACGATCTCACCGAGCGGCATTTCGTAGGTCAGCATGACCTGTCGGCCGTGATAGGCCATGTTCATTTGCACGCCACGCTTTTGGTTGGCCAGCGTCATGACGGGCCCCACATAGTCCTGCGGCATGTACAAATGCACCGTGACGATAGGCTCGCGGATTTCCTGCAGCTTGCCCTGCTCAGGCATCTTGGAGGGGTTCTCCACCATGATGACCTCGCCATCGCCCTTGACCACTTGGTAAACCACGCTGGGCGCGGTGGTGATCAGGTCTTGGTCGAACTCGCGCTCCAAGCGCTCCTGCACGATTTCCATGTGCAACAGGCCTAAAAAACCGCAACGGAAACCAAAGCCCAGCGCCTGCGAGACTTCGGGCTCGTAATGCAAGGAGGCATCGTTGAGCTTGAGCTTTTCCAACGCGTCTCGCAACGCGTCGTACTGGTTGGCTTCGGTGGGGTACAAACCGGCAAACACCTGGGGCTGGATTTCCTTGAAACCGGGCAAGGCTTCGGCTGCAGGCCCCAAATTGTTGGGTAACTTCTTTTCCAGGGTCACGGTGTCGCCGACCTTGGCCGCTTGCAGCTCTTTGATGCCCGCGATGATGTAACCCACCTCGCCCGCCTTGAGCGATTCGCGCGGCTGATTGGCGGGGGTGAACACGCCCAGACTGCCCGCTTCGTAAACCGCGTTGCTGGCCATCATGCGAATGCGCTCGTTTTTGAGCAGTTGGCCATCGACCACACGCACCAGCATGACCACGCCCACGTAGGTGTCAAACCAACTGTCGATGATCATGGCGCGCAGCGGCGCATCGGGGTTGCCCTTGGGCGGCGGAACTCGGGCCACCACGGCTTCGAGGATTTCTTCGATGCCCATGCCGGTTTTGGCCGAGCAAGGAATGGCATCGGTCGCGTCAATGCCGATCACGTCTTCGACTTCGCTGCGGGCGTTGTCTGGATCGGCGTTGGGCAAGTCCATTTTGTTGAGCACCGGCACCACCTCCACACCCAAGTCGAGTGCGGTGTAGCAGTTGGCCACGGTTTGCGCTTCCACGCCTTGGCTGGCATCCACCACCAGCAAAGCGCCTTCGCAGGCTGACAAAGAGCGGGAGACTTCATAGGAGAAGTCGACATGCCCAGGTGTGTCAATCAGGTTGAGGTTGTAAACCTGACCATCTTTGGCCTTGTATTGAAGTGCCGCAGTCTGGGCTTTGATCGTGATGCCGCGCTCTTTCTCAATGTCCATCGAGTCCAGCACCTGCGCTTCCATCTCCCGCGCTTCCAATCCGCCACAGCGTTGGATCAGGCGGTCGGCCAGCGTGGATTTCCCATGGTCAATGTGGGCGATGATCGAAAAATTTCTGATGTGATTCATCAAGGAAGTTCTGCAAGTAGGGGCGGATCAACGATCCGGAAAAGAAAAAAGGGCGCGTCTGGTGGTGACGCGCCCTGAACCAACAATCT